>NZ_JBHYYB010000016.1:0-51789 GCF_042752535.1 Kitasatospora sp. NPDC059327
GCAAGACGCTCGGCGGGGATACCCCAGCCGAGCGTCTACGTGATCTACTCACCGTCTGAAACCAAGCGGTGTTGCGACGACCCCTTGAACCTAAGAGTTCGCTCTCCGGGGCCTTTCGCGTTCTCCGGGGACGGCAGCGGGCGCGCGACCGGCTCGGGTGAGCCGGTCGCGCGGGTGGCCGGGGCCGGACGGGAGCGGCGGTGGCTCAGGCGCGGCGGCGCAGGCGGCGGGCGAGAAGGACCGCGGCGGCGCCGAGGGTGGAGAGGACCGCGGCGGCGACGACCTGGGCCAGGTCGGTTCCGGCTCCGGTGGCGGCGAGTTCGCCGACGACCGGCGCGGCCGGGTCGGCGGCCGGGACCGTGGCGGGAGCGGGGGCGGGGGCGGCCGCGGTGGGCTGGGCCGCGGCCACCGGCTCGGCCGGCACCTTCGCCACCGGCTCGGCGGCCGCCGGCTTGGCGGGCACCTTGGCCGGCACCTTGGCAGCCGGGGCGGCGGTCGGCCGGACGGGCGCCCCGGTCGGTGCGACGACCTTCACAGTGCTGCCGCTGCCGCAGAGGGTCGTCCCCTGGAACGGCACGGAGCCCTCGTTGACGAAGAGGCACGGGCTGATCCTGCTCGCGCCCAGCGGCGTGTTCGCGTCGTACGACACACGGACCCGGGTCACCAGGGTCTTTCCGGCACCGATGGTGGAGTCGCGGCCCCGCAGGTAGACACCGGTCAGGTCGCCGGCGGTGCCGCCGGTCACCTTCCTCGGCGTGGTCCAGGTCCCGTCCGCCTCGCGGACCTGCACCGTGGCGTGGGCGTCACTGAACAGCACGTTGCCGAGGTTGACGTAGCCGGACGGCGTGGGGTTCGCGAGGACGGCGTCGAACTCGACCGGCGCGCCGCCGGCGACCGCCGTGGCGGGCACCGAGGCGAGTGAGGTCCGGATCGACTCGACCTTGATCGTCTTGACCTGCTCGGCCAGCGCCACGTCCGATCCCGGCAGGGTCACGGCGGAACGCAGGGCCATGGCGCGGAATCCGCCGTTGGTGGCCCCCCGGTGCGGCAGGCCCATGGGCGCGCCGATCCGCATGCTCAGCTTGACCGTCCGGCCGGCCGGGACGGTGATGCCGCGTACCGTGCCGTCGTAGGTGGCCGTGTCGGTCCCGGTGCGGAACTCCAGCGGCACCGACTTCCACGCGCCGTTCGCCGGGTCCTTGTAGCCGATCGTGACCGCGTCCGACGGCGTCCCCTGCTCACTGGTGGTCGTCAGGGAGAGCGCGTAGGTGGCGGCCTCGGCGCCGGTGTTGGTGATCGTCTCGGTGAAGGCGACCGGCTGACCGGCGAACCCGACCGAGGCCGGCGCCTGGACCGCGAGCTTCACGCCCGGCGCGGTCCCGGCGAAGGCGCTCTGCGACGGGAGTGCGAGCGAGCCGCTGAGCGCGACGACCCCGAGGGCGGCGGCAGCGGTGACGGTGCGGCGCGAACGGCGGACACGGGTGGTGCCGGACATGGTTCCCCCTGGAACTTCTGGTTGCGGGCACGCCGAACGTCGGATCGGCGGCGCCGTCGGTGACTGGGTGGGTGGATCGGGTGAGCGGCTGAGGCGGCCCGTGACCCACCGGGTCACGGGCGGCGGATCCCCCCGCCTTCGGAAAGTGCTCGCTTCCGTGCCTCTCACTTGACCAGACGCGCATCCCTCGCCGGGGTTGCGGGTGGGTTCGAAGAAATTCCGGACCGCCTTCGCGCACCGGCCCCCGCCCGTCCGCGGCCCTCCCCGGTGCCGGTCGGGCCGCCACCCGCCCCGGGGACCGGCCCGACCGGCACCGGGGAGGCAAACAACCGGCAACTCCGGGCGGACCGGAAGCTTCCGGTCAGCGCGGCCGGTGGCGCGCCGCCGCAGTCCAGGCCCCTCCGTGCCGCCCGCGGGACCGGCAATATTGCCGACCTCGCTTCCTGGCCGCCCCCCTCCGCCCCTGCCTTCACTTGCACCGCACGAGGCCCGGGGCTCCTTCCCGGGCCCGGAGTCGCGGAGGAGGCAGAGCGGCATGGCACAGCAGAGGCTGTTGTCGAAGGTCGGGTTCTCGGGGCTTTCCGCCCGCAGCGGTCCACTGGCCTTCGGGCTCACCAACCTGCTGCGCGCGGTCATCGTGGACGACGACCCGTCCCATCTGAACCTGACCTCGGTGCTGCCCGTCCCGGACGGCACCGGGCTCGGCGAGGTCGAGGCGGCGGTCGGCGTGTTGCTGGAGCGGCACGAGTCGCTGCGCACGACCTACCGGATCGCGCCGGGCATCGGCCCGGACACCGTCCAGGTGGTGGCCGGCGAGGGATCGCTGGACCTCCTGCTGGTGGAGGCCGACGGCGATCCGGCCGAGACCGGGATCGTCCTGGGCCGCGAGCTGCGGACCGGCGGTTTCGACCTGGAGGCCGACCTGCCGGTGCGGCTGGCGGTGGTGCTCTCCGGCGGAGCCCCCGCGCTGCTGGTCTGCGTGGTCTGCCACACCGCCATGGACGCCACCAGCTGGGAGATCCTGGTCGAGGAGTGGGCCGCCCTGATGGACGGCCGCGAGCTGCCGGCCGCGGCCGCGCTGCAGCCGATCGACGTGGTGGCCCTGGAGGAGCGGCCCAGCGTGCGCCGGCTGACCGAGTCCTCGCTGTCCTACTGGGACGCCCGGATGCGCGCCGTGCCGCAGGCCGCCTTCGCCCTCCCCGGTCTGACCGACCCGGCGGAGAAGGACTGGCACCACACCGGGCTGCGGATCGTCTCGGAGCGGGCCGCCGAGCACCTCGGCCGGATCGCCGAACGCACCGGGGTCTCCCGCTCGGTCATCACCCTCGCGGCCTTCGGCGCGCTGGTCGCGCGACGGGTGGCCGAACCGGACTGCGCGATCACCTCGCTCTCCGCCAACCGGGTGGTCAAGGAGCTGCGCGGCTACTTCGGGACCCTCGCCCAGGACGCGATGCTACTGCTCGACACCGCCGCGCCCGAGACCTTCGACCAGCTGGCCCGGGAGTGCCGGGCCGAGGCGATGCGGGCCTACCGGGCCAGCTGGTTCGACCCGATCCGGGCCTGGGAGGTGATCAACGGGGTCGGGGCGCAGCGCGGCATCTCCTTCGCCCGTGACCTGGTCTTCAACGACATGAGCGCGCTCGGAAAGGGAGCCGCCGCCTCGGCCGGGCGACGGTTCCCCTCGGTGCGCACGCCCGGCGAGGGGAAGGACCGGGGCGAGTACGACGAGACGCTCGACCTGCGGCTCGACCCGCTGCCGGCCGAGCTGGTGCCGAGCCGGCTGGTGCTGATCGCCCACCGCCTGGAGGACCGGCTGGACCTCGGGCTCTGGGCCGACCCGCAGGTGCTCACGGCCGGACAGGCGGCCGAGTTCGGGCGCTCGTTCGTCCGGCTGCTGGCCGCGGCGGCCGATGGTGACCTGGCACTGGACCGGCTGCCCGGGCTGACCGCGCTGACGCCGGTGCGGCGCGGCGCGGACTGGGTGCGCAGCGACCGTTGCTGGGTGGACCTGGTGGCCGTGCGCAGGCTGGCCGCCGACGTGCTGGGCGACCGGCCGCACCTCGTGCTCGCCGAGCCGGACGAGCGGCTCGGCCACCGGCTCGTCTGCCACCTGGCCGCGCCGGTGGCCCGCCCCGCGACCGGCGACGCGGCCGACGACAGGACCGACGACGCGACCGACGACGCCGACCTGGCCGGGGTGCACCGGCGGATGCTCGACCTGCTGCCGGGCCGGCCGAGCGCCATCACCCCGCAGTGGTACATCGCGCACACCGGGCCGGCGCCGGACGCCCCCGGAGCCGACGCGGCCGACGCCTGGCGGGCGCTGCCCGTGCTGACCGAGGGGCCGGGCCGGTGAGCAGCGTCGAGGAGGCCCCCGCCGCCACCCCCACCGAGCGACGTGCGGACCGTAGTGCGGACCGGAGCAAGGACCTCCCGCCCGGCACGTCCCCGGTCCCGCCCTCGCGGGGGCCGTCCCCGAGCCGGCTCTGGAGCCGCGACTTCCGGCTGTTCTTCACCGCCCGCACGGTGGCCATGCTGGGCGACGCGATGCTGCCGGTGGCCCTCTCGGTGGGCATCCTGGACGCGGGGTACGGCCCGAGCGGGGTCGGTTACGCACTCGGTTCCTGGACCGCCGCGCTGGCCCTGTGCATGCTCTTCGGCGGCGCGCTCGCCGACCGGCTGACCCCGCGCCGCCTGATGGTCTGGGCCGACGGCGTGCGCCTGGTGGTGCAGAGCGTGGTCGCGCTCGGCTTCCTGCTGGGCACGCCCTCGCTCTGGCAGATCATCGCGGCGCAGGTGGTGAGCGGCGTGGCGACGGCGATGTTCCAGCCGGGCGTGGCGTCGATGGTGCCGGCGGTGTCGACGGACGTCCAGCGGGCCAACGGTTCGCTGCGGGTCGCCGAGGCACTGGCCGCGCTGTTCGGCCCGGCCCTGGCCGGTGCCATGGTCGCCGCGCTCTCGCCCGGGGCGGTCTTCGCGGTGTACGCGGCGACGTACGGCATCAGCGGCTGGTGCCTGCTCGCCCTGCGGGTGAAGCTCGTGCCGCAGGCTGCCGAAGGCGGCTCGCTGCTGCGTCAGCTGGCCGACGGATGGCGCGAGTTCCGGGCCCGTACCTGGCTCTGGGGCGTGATCTCGCTGTACACCGTCTACGGCTTCACGGTCGCCGGGGTGTCGCTGGCACTCGGCGGAGTGATGATCATCGAGGAGCACGGGGCGACCGCCTACGGCGCCGCGATGGCGGCCTTCGGCGGCGGCTGCGCGGTGGGCGGCGCGATCGCGATGAAGGCCCGCCCGCAACGGCCGCTGCTGGCGGGCGCCGCGGCGCTGACGCTCTTCACCGTCTACCCGTTGGCACCGGCCCTCGGCCTGCCGCCGTGGGCGGTCGCCGCCGGGTGGGCCGCGGCCGGCGTGGGCTGCGCGTTCTGGGGCGTGATCTGGGCGACGACCGTCCAGACCCAGGTCCCGACCGCGCTGCTGAACCGGATGTACGCCTACGACGTCACCGGCTCACTGGCCGCGATGGCGCTCGGCCGCACGTTCGCCGGACCGCTGGCCGAGCGGCTGGGCGGGCAGCACGTCCTGATCGGGGCCACCGTCCTGGCCCTGGGCTGCTGCGTCGCGCTGCCGGCGGTACCGGCGATCCGCGGGCTGCGGGCCGTCACGGCGGCCGCCGACCCGTCGCCCGCCGCGTGAGCGCGGGCCCGCCGAACGACCCCGTACGAGCACCGGGCCGCCCCTGCGGGCCCGCCGAACGACCCGCGTGAGCACCGGCCCGCCCCTGCGGGCGCGGGCCCGCACACCCACCCGACCGAACGAGTCACCGAACGAGTCTCCGAGGGGGACCAACCGATGAGTACAGGCGAGACGCGGTTCCAGGGAATCGCGATCACGGAGCTGGCCGAGCGGTTCGGCACTCCGCTCTTCGTCTACGACGGCGAGGTGCTCGAAAGCACCTTCCAGGGCCTCCGGGCCGTCCTGCCCGACGAGGTCGACGTCTTCTTCTCCCTGAAGGCGAACCCGAACATCAGCGTCTGCGCCCTGCTCCGGTCGCTGGGCGCGGGGGCGGAGGTCTCCTCGCACGTCGAGCTGGTCACCGCGCTGCGGGCGGGCGTCGCGCCGGAGGACGTGATCTTCCTCGGGCCCGGCAAGGACGCCGCCGAACTGGCCGCGTGCGTCGAGGCCGGCATCCACGCGGTGGTGTGCGAGTCGGTGGAGGAGCTGCTGCAGCTGGACGAGCTGGTGGCGGCGGCCGGCACCGGCCCGTGCCGCGCGATGCTGCGGATCAACCCGGACTTCGCCACCAAGGGCTCCGGCCTCGCGATGGGCGGCAAGCCGCGCCAGTTCGGCATCGACCTGGACGTCCTGCGGGCGGCCCACCCGGCCCTGGCGGGCCTTCGGCACGTCGAACTCGCGGGCCTGCACGCCTATATGGGCACCCGTTTCCTCGACCACGCGGACGTCGTGCACAACACCCGCGAGATCCTCGCCGAGGCCGAGCGGCTGTCGGAGGAACTCGGCGTCCCGCTGGGGACGGTGGACTTCGGCGGCGGCCTGGGTGTGCCGTACTTCGACAACGAGAAGGAGCTGGACCTGGCCGAGCTGGGTGCCGGCCTGCGCGAGGTGGTGGCCCCGTTCGCGGCGCGGCACCCGGACTGCCGGCTGATCATGGAACTCGGCCGCTACCTCACCGCCTGGGCCGGCACCTACGTCGTCCGGGCCCGCTACGTGAAGCAGTCGAAGGGCGAGTGGTTCGTGGTGGCCGACGGCGGCACCAACCACCACATGGCGGCGGTCGGCGTGGGCAGCTTCGTGAAGCGCAACTTCCCGATCCGCCACCTCGGGCGGCCCGCCGAGGCCGCGGTGCGCGCCTACTCCGTGACCGGACCGCTCTGCACGCCGAACGACGTCATCGCGAAGAAGGTCGAACTGCCCGAGGTGGCCCCCGGCGACCTGCTCGGGGTCGAACGCTCCGGCGCGTACGGACCGACGGCCTCACCGGGGCTGTTCCTCAGCCACGGCTACCCGGCCGAGGTCCTGGTGCACCGGGGGACGGCCCATCTGGTCCGGGAGCGGGACACCCTGGCCGATCTGCTGGCCAAGCAGCGGCTGGTGGACCCGGTCACCGGGGCGGAGGTCGGGCCGTGAGCGGCGCGCCCCTGATCGGCATCGACGTCCTGGAACTCGGCGAGCTCGACCGGCTCTGCGAGCGGCCGTGGTTCCTGCGGCACTGCTTCGCCGAGGAGGAGCTGGTCCGCGCGGGGCAGCTCGGGGCGGGCCGGCGCCGGGAGTTCCTGGCCGGCCGGTTCGCCGCCAAGGAGGCCGTCCTGAAGGTGCTCGGCACCGGGCTGCTGCGCGGCATCGCACCGCGCGAGATCGCCGTCGGCCAGGACCCGACGGGCCGGCCGGCACTGCGGCTGCACGGCCGGGCCGCCGCCCGGGCCGCCGAACTGGGCCTGGCCGGTGCCGCCGTGTCCATCGCCCACAAGCGCCGGGCGGTGACCGCCGTGGCGGTCGGGCGGCTCGACCCGCCCGCCCCGCCGGCCGCCGCCCCCGCGCCACCGGCCGCCGGCCCCGTCACCCCGGCCGGCCCGGCCACCCGCTCGGACCGCGCCGAACGCCCCGCCCGCTCCGCCCGCCCCGACCTCGCCGACCCTGAGGAACTCCGCATGGACCGACCACCCGCCACCCCACCGCACGCGGCGCAGCCCCACCCCGCGCCGGAGACCACCACCGAGGCGAACCCGGCCCGGCCGGACGAACCGCCGGTCGTCGCCCGGCTGCGGCTGCGGCTCGGCCAGGAGGACGCCCACTACGGCGGCGGCCTGGTGCCCGGCGCCCGCCTGCTGGGCCTGTTCGGCGACCTGATCACCGAGATCACCATCCGCACCGACGGCGACGAGGGGCTGCTCTCCGAGTACTCCGCCGTCCGGTTCACCGCGCCCTGCCGCCCGGGCGACTACCTGGAGCTGACCGCCCGGCTGGTCCGCCGGACCCGGCTGCGACGGGTGGTCGAGTTCGAGGCGTACAAGGTGATCGCCGCCCGGCCGGAGCGGTCGTCCTCGGCCGCCGAGGTGCTGGCCGAACCCCTGCTCGTCTGCACCGCCACGGCGACCGCCGTGGTGCCCCCGCCGGCCCGCGCCCGCCGGACCGCCCGCACCGGGCCCGCCGGGGCCGTCGCGAGCGCCGATCTCGCCACGTCCACCATCTCTGTCGGGAGTTCACGATGACCGGACCGGAGCCGTCGCCGCCGTCCCTGCTGCACGAGCTGCTCGACCGGGCGGCCGACCGCTGGCCCGACCGCCCCGCGCTGTCGCGGGACGACCTGACCCTGGACTACCGCGCGTTCGCGGCGGCCAGTGTGCGGGTGGCCCGGTGGCTGCGGGAGACCGGGGTCGGCCGGGGCGACCGCGTCGTGGTGGCGGCGCCGTCCGGGCCCGCCCTCGCGGTGCTCGTCTTCGCGGCCTCCCGGGTCGGCGCGGCCTACACCCTGCTGCACGAGCAGGTGCACGGCACGCCGCTGGCCCACGTCCTCGCCGACTGCGAGCCGCGGCTGCTGATCACCGAGGACGCGGTCGACCGGGCCGACGCCGACGCGCGCTCGATCGCCGCCCTGCCCCTGTCGGCCCTGACCGACGCCGCCTTCCCGGCCGTCCCGGCCGACCCCGCCGAGCCGCTGCCCGACCCCGGCGTGCTGGCGGTCGATCCGGTCAGCCTGATCTACACCTCCGGCACCACCGCCCTGCCGAAGGCCGTGGTCAGCACCCACCAGCAGGTGCTGTTCGCGGCCCGGGCCATCCAGTCCGTGCTCGGCTACCGCGCGAAGGACGTCGTCTACTGCCCGCTGCCGCTGTCCTTCGACTACGGCCTCTACCAGGTGCACCTGGCCGTGCTGAGCGGCGCCCACCTGTGGCTCGGCCGGCCGAACGAGGCGGGGCCGCTGCTGCTGCGCCGGCTGGCCGACACCGGCGCGACCGTCCTGCCCGGCGTCCCCTCGGCCGCCGAGGGCCTGGCCTGGCTGCTGCCCCGGTCGGCGCGGAAGCTGCCGGCCCTGCGGCTGCTCACCAACACCGGGGCCGCCCTGTCGACGGAGACCATCGCCGCCCTGCGCGCGGTCCTGCCGGGCCTCAAGGTCCAGGTCATGTACGGCCTGACCGAGTGCAAGCGGGCCACGATCATGCCACCGGACGGCGATCTGGACCGGCCCGGCTCGTGCGGCCTGCCGCTGCCCGGCACGGAGGTCCTCGCCGTCGACGACGACGGCACCGTCCTGCCCCCCGGCGAGATCGGTCAGCTGGTGGTCCGCGGCCCGCACGTGATGGCCGGCTACTGGCGCCGTCCGGAGTTGAACGCCGAGCGGTTCCGGCACCGGGACGGCCTCTTCCCCGAACTCTGGACCGGCGACTACGGCCGGATCGACGAGGACGGCTTCGTCTACTTCAGCGGCCGCCGGGACGACCTCTACAAGGAGAACGGGTTCCGCCTCAGCGCGACCGAGGTGGAGGCCGCCGCCCACCGGGTGCCGGGCGTGGTCTCGGCCGCCGTCCTCCCGCCCTCGGGCCGCCGGCCGTCGGTGCTCGCCGTGGTCGGGCGGATCGAGGGGCCCGAGGTGCTGGAGCTGATGCGCGAGCAGATCGAGGTGTACAAGATCCCGCGCAGGTGCGTGGTGCTGGACGAGCTGCCGCTCAGCGCCAACGGCAAGGTCGACCGCCGCCGGCTCGCGGAGACCCTGGCCGAAGCCACCGTCTGACCCACCCCCGCCCAGCCGAACACCCAACCAACAGGACAAGGAACCGTCATGACTGACCGTCAGTACATCGTGAACGCCCTGGAGACCGCCCTCAGCGACGTGCTGGAGCGCGAGATCGCGGGCCTGGCCGACGACGTCCGCCTCTTCGACGACCTGCACCTGGACTCGACGACCATGCTGGAGCTCCTGATGGCCCTGGAGGACTCGATCGAGCTGGTCGTCGACCCGGAGACACTGGACATCGAGGACTTCGCCTCCGTCGGAACGTTCACCGACTTCGTCCTGGCCACCCGTGGTGAGCTTTCGGCGACCGCCTGACCTGCGGCGTTCCAGGTTGGTCTAGACCTGACATCGCGTAGGTCGGTATCTTCACCCCCGGGGCAGATCACTGTGGGGGTGGCCGCGTGTATGCCGATGACGTGACATCGGCGGGTACCGGGGATTCCGGCCGTCTTCTGCGCACCTTCCGGGAGTCCCGGGGGTGGACGCAGGAACGGCTGGCCGACGCCTCGGGAGTCAGCGTCCGCACCATCGGCAACCTGGAGAACGAACGGATCGGCCGGCCCCGGCAGAGTTCGGTCCTCGCGCTCTGCCGGGCGCTGCAACTCTCCCGCACCGAGGCCGACCGGGTGCTGCGCGAGCTGCGCCGCACCCGGCGCCCCGCCGCCGCCCCGGACCAGGCGCCGCCCCGGCGCGGCGGGCAGCCCCCGCACGATCCGGGCTGTCTGGCACCACCCGTCCACGGGACCGAACTGCTCGGCCGGGCCGACGATCTGCGCCGGCTCGGACACGTCCTGCAGCAGCACCGGGCGGCCACCCTCACCGGGCCGCCGGGCATCGGCAAGTCCCGCGTGGCCGCCGAGCACGCGCTGCGGGCGGAGGGCCCGGTCTGGTTCGTCGACCTCGCCCAGGACGACACCCGCGAGGTCCTGGCCGTGCTCACCGCCGACCTGCGCGGCGGCCGCACCCGGCCGCCCGCCCTCCTGGTGCTCGACAACGCCGACGACGCCCTCGACGCGGTGTCCCGGCTCGCGGCCTTCCTGCTGCGCTCGGCCGACAACCGCACCAGACTGCTCACCACCAGCCGCGAGCCGCTCGGCCTCGCCCTGGAGTCCAGCTGGCAGCTCGGCCCGATCACCGCCCCCCGGGGCCCGACCCGGCAGGGCGTCCTCGGCTCCCCCGCCGGCCGGCTGTTCGTCCAACGGGCCACCGAAGCGGCGCCGTTCTGGTCGCTCACCGAGGCCAACTGCGCCGCCGTGGCCCACCTCTGCACCGCACTGGACGGCCACCCGCTGGCCCTGGAGCTGGCCGCCAGCCAGCTGAGCGCGATGACCCTGGAGGACATCCTCTCCCGGATGGCCCACCAGTTGGACCTGTTGGAGCGCCGCCGCGCCCCGCAGCAGGGCCACCACCAGTCGCTCCGGCAGGCCCTGCAACGCAGTTGGATCCGGCTGCGGCCGATCGAGCAGCGGGTCTTCGCCGCCGTCTCGGTCTTCCGCGGCGGCTTCTCCCTGGAGGCCGCCGAACACCTCGTCGCCGGCACCGGCCGCGGCGCGGCGGGCGGGAGCGCGCTGGACACCGCCCGGGCGCTGCGCGACCTGGTCACCCAGTCCCTGGTCACCGTCCACCGGTACGACGACCAGCTGCGGTACCGGCTGATCGGCCCGCTCCGGGCGTTCGCGGTCGAGCGCAGTGTCGAGGCGGGACACCACTCCGCCCTGCGGCACCGGCACGCCGAGTACTTCTGCACCCTCGCCGAGCACCACGCCCGGCTGGTGGAGTCCGGCGTCGCCGTCCGGCTGCTGCCCTGCGACGAGGAGAACGTCCGCGCGGCCGCCCACCACGCCCGGGTCCTGGGGGACCTGGTGCTCTGGACCCGGATCATGCGGACCAGGCTCTGCTTCTCGGAGGCACTCGGCCGCCCCGGCCCGGAGGCCTGACCGCGCCCCGGCCCGGAGGCCTGACCCGCGCCCCGCCCGACCCGCGCCGCGACCGGCCACCCCGACGGTCACCGCCGGTCCGCCGCCACGCAACGGCCGCACCCGGCCGCGCCGGACGGACCCCGGTCAGCGCATCCAGTTCCGGTCGGTGGCGAGCACGCCGCCGTCCTGCCCGAGGAGCGTGATGGACCTGGCGTTGCCGCCCGCCTTCTTCGCCACTCCGAACCACCGGACCGGGGAGTCGCCGACACCGACCGGTACCGGCTCGGTGGTGCTGCCGTCGTCCCAGGTGACGACCACCCGGGCGACGTCCGGGGCCACGGCGGCCAGCAGCACCGGCGAGGCGTGCATCTCGCCACCCTTGAAGCCGAGCAGCGTGCCCTCCAGACCGGCGTCGCGGCCGGTCGACAGCGGACCGGGCGCACTCGGCACGGCACTCTCGTGCACCGAGTCGTCGACCTGCCGCCGCCCGTCCACCGTGAGGTAGAGGTTCACCAGGTCCCGGCCGGCCCGCCAGGAGCGGAGCACGTCGGCCTCGACCGGCTTCGGCAGCTGCGGGATGGCGGCGTGCCGCTCCGCCCACATCCGCTCGGCCTGCTGGAGGGCTTGCTCCTTGGTCCCGGCGGGCCAGAGCGCGGCCCAGGCCTGCCACTCCTTGCCGTCCGCGGTGCCCTTCCCGACCGCCACCCGGACGGGGGTGAACGGGTCCCGTCCGGCGGCCGTGGGCGTCGCCGTCGTCGCGGCGGTCGCGCTCCCGGACGGGCTCACGGACGCGCTCCCGGGCACGGCGGCCGGCAGCGCCGCGGCGGCCGGGGCCCCCGCCGTGTCCCGGCCGATCCCGCCCAGGGCCGTGCCGCCGCCGACCACCACCGCCAGCAGGACCGCCGCCGCCCCGGCCGTCGAGAGCCGCCGCCGCCGCAGCAGCCGCCGCCGGCCGCCCGTGACCAGCAGCTCGTACGGCGCCGGCCGCAGCTCGGCCGCCTCGGCCAGGTCGGTCAGCCCCCGCACGGCCGCCGCCTCCTCCTCGCTCAGGTGCTGTCCGTCCCCCATGCTCATCCCCTGCCTCCGATCGTCGTCATCCCGCTGAGTGAGGTGGCCGCCCGCAGCTTGGCCAGGCCCTTGGCCGACTGGCTCTTCACCGTGCCGACCGAGCAGCCCATCGCGGCCGCGGTCCGGGTCTCGCTGAGGTCCTCCCAATAGCGGAGCACCACCGCCTGCCGCTGCCTCGGCGGCAGCGTGCCCAGGGCGGCCAGCAGCGCGGCGCGCTCGTCCAGCCGCTCGAAGCCGTCCGGACCCTCCGGCCCGGCCCGCTCGGGCACGGCGGTGACCAGCTGCTCCGGCGGCCTGCGCCGGAACCGCCGGGCGTGCTCGTTGATCAGGATCCGGCGGACGTAGGCGTGCGGATCGTCCGCGGCGCGGACCCGGCCCCAGGCGACGTAGGCCCGTTCCAGGGCCTGCTGGACCAGGTCCTCCGCCGCGTGGCTGTCCCCCGCCAGCAGGTACGCCGTCCTCAGCAACCGCGTCCAGGCCCCGGCGATGAACGCGCGGAACTCCTCGTCCCGCTCGGTCTTCTGCGCTCCCATGAGCACCCCCTCACCCTCCAGAGCCCGCGCCGGCCCCGGACCGTTGCCCCGGCCGTCGGGGTTCCCCGGGGACGCCGCCCCGGACGGGGTTCGCACATCCTCGGCAGCGGCTGTGACACTGGAGGAGCTCGAAAACCGAGGTGCGCGCCGACGCATCTCCTTGCGAACCTAGAGGGATGCCCGCAGTGAGTTCTCCCGCAGTCCAGTCCGCCGACGCGTCCACGGAGGGCGGTGGCCCCGGTATCGGCGAGCTGGCCGCCCGTCTGCCCGAACTGACCCTGCGCGACCAGGTACGGATCGGACGCCGGCTGGAGGGCGCCCGGCGGGTCCGCAAGCCCGAGGCCCGGCAGAAGGTCGCCGCCGAGATCGCCGGGGACATCGAGCGCGCCGAGCTGCTGGTCGCGCGGCGCCGGGCCGCCGTCCCCGTGATCGACTATCCCGCCGAGCTTCCGGTCAGCCAGAAGAAGGACGAGATCCTCGCCGCGATCCGCGACCACCAGGTGGTGATCGTGGCGGGGGAGACCGGCTCCGGCAAGACCACCCAGATCCCCAAGATCTGTCTGGAGCTGGGCCGCGGGGTCCGCGGCCTGGTCGGGCACACCCAGCCCCGCCGGATCGCCGCCCGTACGGTGGCCGAGCGCGTCGCCGAGGAGTTGCGCACGCCGCTCGGCGAGGCGGTCGGCTGGAAGGTCCGGTTCACCGACCAGGTCGGCCCGGACACCCTGGTCAAGCTGATGACGGACGGCATCCTGCTCGCCGAGATCCAGACCGACCGCGAGCTGCGCCAGTACGACACCCTGATCATCGACGAGGCGCACGAGCGCAGCCTCAACATCGACTTCATCCTCGGGTACGTCAAGCAGCTGCTGCCCCGCCGCCCGGACCTCAAGGTCGTCATCACCTCGGCGACCATCGACCCCGAGCGTTTCGCCCACCACTTCGGCGACGCCCCGATCGTCGAGGTGTCCGGCCGCACCTACCCGGTCGAGGTCCGGTACCGGCCGATCGTCGAGGACGCCGAGGACCAGGACGGCGACAACGGGCCCAGCGACGCCGACCGGGACCGCGACCAGATCCAGGCGATCTGCGAGGCCGCCGAGGAGCTCCAGGCCGAGGGCCCCGGCGACATCCTGGTCTTCCTCTCCGGCGAGCGCGAGATCCGCGACACCGCCGACGCCCTCAACAAGCTGAAGCTGAGGTTCACCGAGGTCCTCCCGCTCTACGCCCGGCTGAGTTCGGCCGAGCAGCACAAGGTGTTCCAGCGCTCCAGCTCCCGCCGGATCGTGCTGGCGACCAACGTCGCCGAGACCAGCCTCACCGTCCCGGGCATCAAGTACGTGATCGACCCGGGCACCGCCCGGATCTCCCGCTACAGCCACCGGACCAAGGTGCAGCGGCTGCCGATCGAGGCGATCAGCCAGGCCAGCGCCAACCAGCGCAAGGGCCGCTGCGGCCGTACCTCGGACGGCATCTGCATCCGGCTGTACTCGGAGGAGGACTTCCTCTCCCGCCCCGAGTTCACCGACGCCGAGATCCTGCGCACCAACCTGGCCTCGGTCATCCTCCAGATGACCGCCGCCGGCCTCGGCGACATCGCCGCCTTCCCGTTCCTGGACCCGCCGGACTCCCGCAACATCAAGGACGGCGTCAACCTCCTGCACGAGCTCGGCGCGCTGGACCCGGAGGAGAAGGACGTCCGCAAGCGCCTCACCCCGCTCGGCCGGCAACTGGCCCAGCTCCCGGTGGACCCGCGGATGGCCCGGATGGTCCTGGAGGCCGACAAGAACGGCTGCGTCCGCGACGTCATGGTGATCGCCGCCGCGCTCTCCATCCAGGACCCGCGCGAGCGCCCCACCGAGAAGCGCCAGGCCGCCGACGACCGGCACCGCCGCTTCCAGTCCGAGACCTCCGACTTCCTCTCCTACCTGGCCATGTGGCGCTACGTACGGGAGCAGCAGAAGGAGCTCTCCTCCTCGGCCTTCCGCCGGATGTGCAAGGCCGAGTTCCTCAACTACCTGCGGATACGGGAGTGGCAGGACATCTACTCCCAGCTCCGCACGGTCGCCAAGCAGCTCGGCGTCACGATCGAGGAGCCCCATCCGGACGCCGAGCCGGACGCCGACCGGATCCACCAGTCGCTGCTGGCCGGGCTGCTCTCGCACCTCGGCCTCTACGACGTCGAGAAGCGCGAGTACGGCGGCGCCCGCGGGGCCCGGTTCGCGGTCTTCCCCGGCTCCGGCCTGTTCAAGAAGCCGCCGCGCTGGGTGATGTCCGCCGAGCTGGTCGAGACGTCCCGGCTCTGGGCCCGGATCAACGCGAAGATCGAGCCCGAGTGGGTGGAGCCGCTGGCCGGCCACCTGATCAAGCGCAGCTACAGCGAGCCGCACTGGGAGAAGAAGGCCGGCGCGGTGCTGGCCTACGAGAAGGTGACCCTCTACGGGATGCCGATCATCGCCCAGCGCAAGGTGAACTACGGCCGGATCGACGCGGAGCTCTGCCGCGAGCTGTTCATCCGCAACGCGCTGGTGGAGGGCGACTGGGAGACCCACCACCAGTTCTTCGCCGAGAACCGCAAGCTGCTCAGCGAGGTCGAGGAGCTGGAGAACCGGGCCCGCCGCCGGGACATCATGGTGGACGACCAGACCCTGTTCGACTTCTACGACAGCCGGCTGCCCGACGACATCGTCTCCACCCGGCACTTCGACTCCTGGTGGAAGAAGGCCCGGCACGACCAGCCGGACCTGCTCAACTTCGAGAAGTCGATGCTGATCAACGACTCGGCGGACGGCATCACCGAGGCGGACTACCCGGACTACTGGCAGCAGGGCAAGCTCCGCTTCAAGCTCACCTACCAGTTCGAGCCGGGCAGCGACGCGGACGGCGTGACCGTCCACATCCCGCTGCCGGTGCTCAACCAGGTCACCGCCGAGGGCTTCGACTGGCAGATCCCCGGCCTGCGCGAGGAGCTGGTCACCGCCTACATCCGGGCGCTGCCCAAGGCGATCCGCCGCAACTTCGTCCCGGCCCCGGACTTCGCCAGGGCCGCCCTGCGCCAGGTGAGGGACCGCCAGGAGCCCCTGCTGCCCACCCTGGAGCACATCCTCAAGCGGCTGACGGCGATCACCGTCCCGCCGGAGGCCTGGGACGACGAGCGGGTACCGGACCACCTCCGGGTCACCTTCCGGGTGGTGGACGGCCGCAAGAAGCTCGCCGAGTCCAAGGACCTGGAGGACCTCCGGCTCCGGCTGAAGCCCAAGCTCAAGGAGACGCTCTCCTCGGCGGCCTCGGGCCAGGGCATCGAGCAGTCCGGACTGACCGCCTGGCCGGCCTCGCTGCCGGTGCTCCAGCGCACCTTCGAGCAGCGCTCGCGCGGCCACTCGCTGCGCGCCTACCCGGCGCTGGTGGACGAGCGGGACGCGGTCGGGATCAAGCTCTTCGACACCCCGCAGGCGCAGGCCCAGGCGATGTGGGAGGGCACCCGGCGACTGCTGATGCTGACCACCAACTCGCCCGCCAAGTCGATCCAGGGCCGGCTGGGCAACCAGGCGAAGCTCGCGCTCTCGTACAACCCGCACGGCTCGATCCCGGCCCTGTTCGAGGACGTGGTGGCCTGCGCCACCGACCGGCTGATGACCGCGGCCGGCGGGCCGGCCTGGGACGAGGCGGCCTTCGGCAAGCTGCACGAGAAGGTCCGGTCCGACCTCTACGACCTCTCGGCGGACACCACGCTGAAGACCGCCACCGCGCTGATCGCCTTCCACAAGGCCTCGACCCGGCTGAAGGCGGTGAGCAGCCCGGTGCTGCTGACCGCGGTGAACGACATCCGGCTGCACCTGGCCTCGCTGGTGCACCCGGGCTTCGTCACCGAGACGGGCTGGCGGCGGCTGCCGGACCTCAAGCGCTACCTGCTGGCGGTGGACCGCCGGCTGGAGGCGCTGCCCAACCACCCGCAACGGGACGCCCAGCAGCTGCTGAAGGTGCAGCAGGTGCAGCAGGAGTACGGGGAGCTGCTGGCGGCCGTGCCGGCCGGGCAGCTGCCCTCCCCGGAGGTGCTGGCGATCCGCTGGATGATCGAGGAGCTGCGGGTCAGTTTCTTCGCCCAGTCGCTGGGGACGCCGACCCCCGTCTCGGAGAAGCGGATCATGAAGGCGATGGAGGCCGCCAGGGCCACGCTCTGAGCTGGGCGGGGGCCCTCGGGGTCCAGTTCGACCTGGGGGCCCACCATGGGCTAGAGTCTGTCTTGTTCGCAGCGCGGCAAGCGGGTGAACAAGGCAGAACAGTCTGGTCCTGTGGAGCAGTTGGTTAGCTCGCCACCCTGTCAAGGTGGAGGTCGCGGGTTCAAGTCCCGTCAGGATCGCCGTAGTCGAGAGGCCCGGAACCGTCTGGTTCCGGGCCTCTCGCGTTTGCCGGGACGCCTTTACCCCGGACTAGGTCTAGACCACAAGCGGTGACGCGCGTGATCGTCGTCACTTATGTTTCCCTGAGACCGGGCACATGGCACCCCCTCCGAGGGCGCGCCAATTTAATATGTAAAATTGCACAGCTATGAACTGTATATCCCCCCCGCCCCAGGAGCCTCAAATCGTTATCCGGAGTTCAACATTCCGGACGACCGGCATGATCTCCGGGAGCGACGGAGGGGGTACGGACGGGAGTGCGGACGGACATCCGTGCGGGCATGCAAAAGGGCTGCTTACCGGACCCGGCGGAGTCCGGTAAGCAGCCCCTTTGAAAGAGCCTTCGGCCTATCAGGCCTCGGTTCGCTGGGCGGGAATACCGGCCAGCAGAGCGCGCACCTCCGCCTCGCGGTAACGACGGTGCCCGCCAAGCGTGCGAATGGATGTCAGCTTGCCTGCCTTGGCCCAGCGGGTAACCGTCTTCGGGTCCACGCGGAACATGGTGGCGACCTCTGCCGGCGTCAGCAGGGGTTCAGCATCAGGGGTACGAGCGGTCATGAGCGGCCTCCTCGGGAGAACCGAACCAGGGCGGTTCTATCCTTCAAATTCTGCACCTTGGCCCGCGATGCCCGAAATGGCATAGACGGGCCGAGTCGGTTATAGGACGAACGGCTTGTCCTGGTGTCTACAACTACACCATCCGTCCAGCCCTATCGACCAAACCGCCAAAATTGACCCCTCACGGGTTCAAGGCTGACGGATGGCGATGGACCACCCCATAACGGGCAGTCACCTTATAGTGACATCCGGTTACGCGCGGACCAGACCTGCCGTTTTCCCGCAAAGCACGCATCGACTCCAGAACCACCCAAAAGTGGGCACGCTCACGTGAAGTTGGGCTGGTTGTCCCATTTTTGCACATAGGGGTTAGTTCGCGTCAACGGTGAGTAGTGTCACGTTCGGCAGGTATTGACCCGAACCAGGACCTTGGTCATACAGCTCGGGCCGTAGGACTCTTACAGTCTTACAAGTACCACCGACACCCCGCCCCACCAGCACTGACGCCCCGTCGGGCAGGCCCGCGACGACCCCGCCCCGGCGCCCCCGACGCCTCCCCCCGCAGCTCCCCTGCTTCTCCCCCGACGCCTCCCCCCGCAGCTCCCCCGCTTCTCCCCCGACGACCGGCCGCGCCCCTCCCCCGGGCTCAGTTCGCGTACCGCAGCGCCAGCACCCGCCGCCAGCGCACCGTCAGCTCCTCGTACACCCGCAGCGCCTCCGCCGCCTCGCCGGCCCGCAACGCGCGCAGGCCGTCCTCCAGCTCCCCCGCCGAACGGTCCGCCAACAGCCGCTCGGGCCCCATCAGGTGCACCAGCCCCCCGTAGTCCAGCTCCACCAGCGACCTCGGGTGGAACTCCTCCAGCCACCGTCCCACCAGCTCCGCCCCGCGCACCAGATCCCCCTCCGGCACGGCCTCGCGCAGGGCCCGGTAGGCCCGGGCCACCCGGCGGCGCGCCTGCGCCATCGGCGTCAGGTAGAACAGCGCCGCCTGCTCCCCCTTCTCCCCCCGGTCCGGCTCCCCGACACCACCGACACCACCGACGCCACCGGCCGCGCCCGCACCCGTCGCCGCCGGCCCGTCGCCGGCCTCCCCGGCCGGCACGAAGCAGCGGTCCTCCTCACCGAACGGCAGGAACCAGCGCACCGGCACCTCCCACCGGCTGGTCACGATCCACGGCCGGGCGTCCGGGTGCTCGGTCCGCCAGCGCTCCCGGTCCGCCTCCGCGGCCGCCCGGGTGGCCGGCGGCAGCGCGGTGTCCAGCAGCGCCACCGGCGCCGCCGCCCGCAGCTCGTCCAGCGCCTGCCAGGTGCGCAACCTGGTCGCCCAGGGGCAGATGTAGAGCACCCCGTCCACCGAGCGCACGAAGGCCCGCTCGCTCTCCCGCTCCGGCAGTGCCCGGGGGGTGCGGCCGACCAGCTCCGCCAGCGCCGCCCGCTGCTCCTCCAGCGCCGCCGCGGCCACCGGCCGGCCCGCCTCGGCCGCGTCCGGCCCGTGCGCCGCCGCGTAGGCCTGCCAGCGGACCCGCTCGGCCTCCGGGTAGGCGGCCAGCGGCTCGTAGACCCGCAGGTGGGCGGCGTAGGGCGGCAGTACGGAGGTGCGCACGACGGTCACGTTCTGCATCGTCGCACGCACCGGCCCCCGCCCGGGAGGGCTTCGGCCGGGAGCCGTTCGCGAACGCACTCCGCACGCCCCCGTCTCAGTACGCGGACAACCCGCGCAAGCTCGTACAAGAGGGCAGATCGGGGACGCCCGCGCGACTACGCTTCGCCTTAGGCGCCCGCACCACAGCAGCGGGCCTCAGATACTGGAGTCACCACAGTGACCGACGTACAGACCACGTCCGCCGCGTACCCCGCACCCGGAGTGCTCAGCAGGATCTTCCGTACCGAGCAGGACGGCGCCGCCCCCGGCGACGGCCACGAGCAGGTCGTCCTCTGCCACGACCGCGGCTCCGGCCTCAAGGCGATCATCGCCATCCACTCCACCGCCCTGGGTCCGGCCCTCGGCGGCACCCGCTTCTTCCCGTACGCCTCCGAGGAGGCGGCCCTGGAGGACGCGCTGAACCTGTCGCGCGGCATGTCGTACAAGAACGCGCTGGCCGGGCTCGACCTCGGTGGCGGCAAGGCCGTCATCATCGGCGACCCGAACAAGGACAAGAACGAGGCGATGCTGCGGGCCTACGGCCGCTTCGTCGAGTCCCTGCGCGGGCGCTACATCACCGCCTGCGACGTCGGCACCTACGTCCAGGACATGGACGTGATCGCCCGTGAGACCGAGTTCGTGACCGGGCGTTCGCCCGAGAACGGCGGCGCCGGCGACTCCTCCATCCTCACCGCCTTCGGCGTGTTCCAGGGCATGCGCGCCAGCGCCCAGGCCCGCTGGGGCCAGCCCACCCTGCGCGGCAAGCGGGTCGGCGTGGCCGGCGTCGGCAAGGTCGGCCACTACCTGGTCGGCCACCTGGTCGCGGACGGCGCCACCGTCGTCGTCACCGACGTCTCCGAGGCCGCCGTGAACCGCGTGCGCGCCGCCCACCCGGAGGTCGAGGTGGTGGCCGACAGCGCCGCCCTGCTCCAGAGCAAGCTGGACGTCTACGCCCCCTGCGCCCTCGGCGGCGCCCTCACCGACGCCACCGTGGGCACCCTCGGCGAGTTCGGCACCTCCGTCGTGTGCGGTGCGGCCAACAACCAGCTCGCCCACCCCGGCGTCGAGAAGGACCTCGCCGACCGCGGCATCCTCTACGCACCGGACTACCTGGTGAACTCCGGCGGCGTGATCCAGGTCGCCGACGAGATCGAGGGCTTCAACTTCGAGCGGGCCAAGAACAAGGCCACCCGGATCTTCGACACCACCCTGGAGATCTTCACCCGGGCGGCCTCCGACGGCGTCCCGCCCGCCGTCGCCGCCGACCGGCTCGCCGAGAAGCGGATGCGCGAGATCAGCGCGCTCCGCTCGGTGCTGCTGCCGGCCGCCCGCCGGGGCTGACCTCCGCGCGGCCAGGGGCCGCTCCCCGGTGCGTCGCGGACTCCGTGGCGCACCGGGGGGCGGCCCCTCCCCCGTCCGGCCCGTCGGCGGGCCGGGGTCCGCCTCCCGGCCCGTCGGCGGGGCAGCGGCCGGCTCGCCCCCCACGCATCACGATGTGGAACCGGATTCTCACTTCTGCGCCCGATCGGGTGATCCATCACCCCCCTTGGGGGGATAATCGATCCCGGAACAACGGACCTCACCTACCTCCGGACAGCGTGCAAACTGCCGCAAAACCTCCCGTGACCTGGGAAGACCTGGTCTTGGGTGCGGCCGGTGCGCGCCACGTCACACCGACGACGTACCGTCCAGCGGCAGAAACAGGTACCGTTAATGCTCCAAGGGACGGTTCTCCCCATTCGGGCAGGCCGCTCTTGATCATGAACACGTGTCAGACTCGGGGCCGTGAGCCCCATCGTTGAGGGGGTCGACCCATGGGGCGCGGCCGGGCCAAGGCCAAGCAGACGAAGGTCGCCCGCGAGCTGAAGTACAACAGCGGCGGGTTCGACGCCAATCGTCTGTCCAACGAGCTGGGCGTATCGCCCTCTACCGCCTCGATCGAGCCTGAGCCGATCGAGGAAGAAGAGGACGACGACCCCTACGCGGAATACGCGGCTCGGTACGCCGACGACGACGAGGACGATGACAGCACGTCGGGTACCGGGCCTTCGCAGGCCCGCCGCCGCGCGTAGTCACAGTCTGGCCTGACCGGCCCGAGCGCCCAGAGCGCCCGGGCCGGTTTTCGGCGTTCCCGGGGCGGGGTGGCGACAGCCGCCGGCCGGGTGCACCCGGTCACCCACCTCCCGGTCTCCGGTGCGCTCCCCCGGTACCGCCTCCGCCGACGTGGAACGGCCCCCTCCGGCGGTCTGCGCCGGAGGGGGCCGTTCACGTGGGCCGGTGACCTGCTCAGCCGGCCGTGAAGCCCTCGTAGGCGTTGTAGAGCGCCGCGCCGCCCTCGTGCTCGCCGGAGCGCTCGACGATGTCGCCGAGCACCCAGGACTCGACGCCGCGGTCCTCCAGGATCGACAGCACGACGTCCACCGAGTGCGGCGGGACGACCGCGACCATGCCGACGCCCATGTTCAGCGTCTTCTCGATCTCCAGGGTCGCCACCTTGCCGACCTCGGCGACGGTCTGGAAGACCGGCAGCGGGGTCCAGGTGCCGCGGTCCAGGCGGGCGTGCAGGCCCTCCGGGATGACCCGGGCCAGGTTGGCCGCCAGGCCGCCACCGGTGACGTGCGAGAAGGCGTGCACCTCGGTGGCCCGGGTGAGCGCCAGGCAGTCCAGCGAGTAGATCCGGGTCGGCTCCAGCAGCTCCTCGCCGAGCGTGCGGCCGAACTCCTCGACCTTGCGGTCCAGCTTCCAGCCGGCCTCGTTCAGCAGCACGTGGCGGACCAGCGAGTAGCCGTTGGAGTGCAGGCCGGAGGCGGCCATCGCGATCACCACGTCGCCCGCGCGGACGCGGTCGGCGCCCAGCAGGGCGTCCGCCTCGACCACGCCGGTGCCGGCGCCCGCGACGTCGTACTCGTCGGGGCCGAGCAGGCCCGGGTGCTCGGCCGTCTCGCCGCCGACGAGGGCGCAGCCGGCGAGCGCGCAACCCTCGGCGATGCCCTTGACGATCGCGGCGACCCGCTCCGGCACGACCTTGCCGACGCAGATGTAGTCGGTCATGAACAGCGGCTCGGCGCCGCAGACCACCAGGTCGTCCACGACCATGCCGACCAGGTCGTGGCCGATCGTGTCGTGCTTGTCCATGGCGGCGGCGATGGCGACCTTCGTCCCCACGCCGTCGGTGGCCGAGGCCAGCAGCGGCCGCTCGTAGCGCTTGAAGGCGGACGCGTCGAAGAGCCCGGCGAAACCGCCGATGCCGCCCACCACCTCGGGGCGGCTCGCCTTCCTCACCCACTGCTTCATGAGCTCGACGGCGCGGTCGCCCGCCTCGATGTCGACGCCGGCGGCGGCGTAGGTGGCGCCGTTCTGGTTCGTGGTCACTGCGGTGCGGCCCTTTCGGGTCAGTGGGGGTTGGAACAGCGGTGGGGTCCCGGGGTTCCGGGACCCCACCGTCGGGTCGTTACGGGCGGCGCAGGGCGTCGGCCGCGCCCGCTCCGCCGAGCAGGGACTGGACGCCGTCCAGGTCACTGCCGCTGGTCGGCTTGCCGCGGACCGCCGGCGGCTGCTGGCCGCCCTTGATCTCGGCCTCCAGCAGGAGCTTTCCGAGCAGCGCCGGGTCGGGCAGCTCCATCGGGTACTCACCGTCGAAGCAGGCCCGGCAGAGCCGGTCCTTCGGCTGCTTGGTGGCCTCGATCATGCCGTCGATCGAGATGTAGGAGAGCGAGTCGGCACCGAGCGTGCGGCCGATCTCCTCGATGGTCATGCCGTTGGCGATCAGCTCCGCGCGGGTCGCGAAGTCGATGCCGAAGAAGCACGGCCACTTCACCGGAGGCGACGAGATCCGGATGTGGACCTCGGCGGCGCCGGCCTCCCGGAGCATCTTCACCAGGGCGCGCTGGGTGTTGCCGCGGACGATCGAGTCGTCCACGACCACCAGGCGCTTGCCCTGGATGACCTCGCGCAGCGGGTTGAGCTTCAGCCGGATGCCGAGCTGGCGGATGGTCTGGCTGGGCTGGATGAAGGTGCGGCCCACGTAGGCGTTCTTCACCAGGCCCGAGCCGTACGGGATGCCGCTGGCCTCGGCGTAGCCGATCGCGGCCGGGGTGCCGGACTCCGGAGTCGCTATCACCAGGTCCGCGTCGACGGGTGCCTCGGCGGCCAGTCGGCGGCCCATCTCCACGCGGGAGAGGTGCACGTTGCGACCGGCGATGGAGGTGTCGGGGCGGGCCAGGTAGACGTACTCGAAGACGCAGCCCTTGGGCTTGGCCTCGGCGAAGCGGGAGGTCCGCATGCCGTTCTCGTCGATGGCGATGAGCTCGCCCGGCTCGACCTCACGGATGAAGGACGCGCCGCAGATGTCCAGGGCCGCCGTCTCGGAGGCGACGACCCAGCCGCGCTCCAGCCGGCCGAGCACCAGCGGGCGGATGCCCTGCGGGTCACGGGCGGCGTAGAGCGTGTGCTCGTCCATGAAGACCAGCGAGAACGCGCCCTTGACCTTGGGCAGGACCAGCTTGGCCGTCTCCTCGATGGAGAGGTCCGGGTGGCCTGCGAGCAGGGCGGTCACCAGGTCGGTGTCGTTGGTCGCGGCCGAGCGGCCCGAGCGGGAGACGTGCTCCTCCCCGGGCAGTTGGGCGACCATCTCCGCCAGTTCGGCGGTGTTCACCAGGTTTCCGTTGTGCCCGAGGGCCAGCGAACCGTGAACGGTCGCGCGGAAGGTCGGCTGGGCGTTCTCCCAGACCGAGGAACCGGTGGTCGAGTAGCGGGCGTGTCCGACGGCGATATGCCCGTGCAACGACCCCAGGGAGGCCTCGTCGAAGACCTGGGAGACGAGTCCCATGTCCTTGAAGACGAGAATCTGGGAGCCGTTGCTCACTGCGATGCCCGCGGATTCCTGACCGCGGTGCTGCAGGGCGTAAAGGCCGAAGAACGTGAGCTTGGCGACCTCCTCGCCGGGAGCCCAGACACCGAAGACGCCGCAAGCGTCCTGGGGGCCTTTCTCACCGGGAAGAAGATCGTGGTTGAGTCTTCCGTCACCACGTGGCACGCCTTCGAGTCTAGGGCAGTTGGCACAGGCTTCCGGAACCGGGGAGGCCGGGATTGTTGGGCGATCACTCGGCAACGCGCGTAGACAAAACCCCTTACCGGTGGCGCATTTCGGCGTGTCGAAATTCGACGGAGGGGCGCTTGGCCTTGTGGTTCGCGCCTGTTGACGCATTCCGCATGCAGACGACCCCGGGGTGAACGGCGGGCAACGTGAGCCTGCTCACCCGAGGGGTCGACGGGGCCGCGGACGGGGTCCTGACGGCGCGCGAGGGACTCGGCGGGGCGTGGGCCGGTCCCGGATCCGATGTGGACCCGCGTCCGGACCCGCGTCCAGACCCGCGTTCGGCGCCGCGTTCGGCGCCGGGGGGCGCGCTCCCGCTCGCTCAGCCGGCCGGGAGCAAGAGCGCCCAGGCCCCCGGGTGAACCGTCCAGGTCCGGACCCGGACCGGACCCACCGGGTGACCGTCCGCCTCGTAGCCGAACCCGCGCCCGGTCACCGAGACGCTCGCCGCCCGGGCGCGCACCAGTGCGCCGGGCGCGCGGACCACGATCTCCATCACTCCCGCGCCGACCGCGTCCCCGCCCGGCAGGGTCACCTCGACCACCCGGACCGGCTCGTGGACGTCCGCGAGCAGCCGGCCGTCCGCCTCGACCCGGAGCCGGGCGCCGTGCTCACCCTTGGCGGGTTCGATCGTGAGTGAGGTCGCCTGCTCGGCCGCAGCCAGTTTCGCCCATAGCGAACGCCAGCCACCCGTTCGGCTCACCGTCCGACGGGCTCCGCCGCCGGAGATCCGGACCCCGCCGAGCGCCACTCCACCACCGTCGTCCACCAGCAGGTCCAGCTTGCGCGGCACACCCGCGAGCACCGCCCGCGCGGCCGGCACCGGCTCGCCCGGCACGCCGAGCGCGCGGGCCGCCACCAGCTCGTCCGACCGGCCCACCGGAACCATGCCCACCGGGTCCGCTCCCAGCTCACGCTGGCGGTGGAGGGCTTGGAGGACCCGCTGCATCGCCACGTCGGAACCGATCACCACCGGTCGCCGCCGCCCCCGGTGCGAAAGCACCCGGTCGAGTTCGGAAGGACTCTCCGGATAGGCCACCTTGGCGTCCGCCCCTCCGCACAGGACGTCCCTCGCGATCCGCACCGACTCGCCGTCGGTCTGCCGGGCCGCCGGGTCGAGGAGCAGGAGGAGCGGTTCGGGACCGCCGGTTGCGGGCGTGGACAGGGACGACACGACCGGTCCTTCCTCAGGTAATCTCTCGGTGCAAGAGCCCCTTGCGCTATTGCGCCAGGGGCTTCGTCTATCTCGGGGCAGACTGCGGCTTTCGCAGGATGCCCCAACCGGAAGGGGTGTACGCCTGTGCCGGCACTCGTGCTCGTTGGCGCTCAGTGGGGGGACGAGGGCAAGGGGAAGGCGACCGACCTCCTCGGTGGCTCCGTCGACTACGTCGTTCGCTACCAGGGCGGCAACAACGCCGGTCACACGGTGGTCATCGGCGACCAGAAGTATGCCCTGCACCTGCTCCCTTCCGGCATCCTCAGCCCGAATGTGACGCCGGTGATCGGCAACGGCGTCGTGATCGACCCGGGCGTGCTGCTCTCCGAGCTCAGCGGGCTGAACGAGCGCGGCATCGACACCTCCAAGCTGCTGATCTCGGGCAACGCCCACCTGATCACGCCGTACCACCGCACCCTGGACAAGGTCACCGAGCGCTTCCTCGGCAAGCGCCGGATCGGCACCACCGGCCGCGGCATCGGCCCGACCTACGCGGACAAGATCAACCGTGTCGGCATCCGGGTCCAGGACCTCTTCGACGAGTCGATCCTGCAGCAGAAGATCGAAGCGGCGCTGCACGACAAGAACCAGCTGCTGGTCAAGCTGTACAACCGCCGCGCCATCCCCGCCGAGCTGGTCCTGGAGGAGTACCTCGGCTACGCGGACAAGATCAAGCCGTTCCTGGCCGACACCACCCTGGTGCTCGACGAGGCGCTGAAGGCCAACAAGGTCGTCCTGCTGGAGGGCGGCCAGGGCACCCTGCTGGACGTCGACCACGGCACGTACCCCTTCGTGACCTCGTCGAACCCGACCGCCGGCGGTGCCTGCACCGGCGCCGGCATCGGCCCGACCAAGATCGACCGGGTCATCGGCATCCTGAAGGCGTACACCACCCGCGTCGGCTCGGGCCCGTTCCCGACCGAGCTGCTGGACGCCGACGGCGAGGCGCTGCGGCGGATCGGCGGCGAGCGCGGTGTGACCACCGGCCGCGACCGGCGCTGCGGCTGGTTCGACGCCGTGATCGCGCGCTACGCGACCCGGGTCAACGGCCTGACGGACTTCTTCCTCACCAAGCTGGACGTGCTGACCGGCTGGGAGCAGATCCCGGTCTGCGTCGCGTACGAGATCGACGGCAAGCGCGTCGAGGAGCTCCCGTACAACCAGTCCGACTTCCACCACGCCAAGCCGATCTACGAGACGCTGCCGGGCTGGACCGAGGACCTCAGCAAGGCCCAGACCTTCGCCGACCTGCCGAAGAACGCGCAGGCCTACGTGAAGGCGCTGGAGGAGATGTCGGGCGCGCCGATCTCCGCGATCGGCGTCGGCCCCGGCCGGTACGAGACGATCCAGATCAACTCGTTCGTCTGAGCCTGACCGGGTGAGACCGAGAGGCCCTGTGGGACGTCGCGTCCCGCAGGGCCTTCTCCTTGCCCTTGGGCTTCTGCACTAGTTCAATCAGATCTTGCATCTAGTACAGAGTCGGGCTACTTTTCGGATCATGACTGCGAAGCTGCCCGCCCCCGTCACCCTGACCGGCCGCCACGTCCGCCTGGAGCCGCTGCGCCGGGACCACCTGGCCGACCTCTGGGCCGCCGTCGGCCCCGACCCTGAGGTCTGGCGCTGGATCCCGTTCACCGCCCCGGCGACGGAGGAGGAACTGGGCGAGATCCTCGACATCCGGCTGGCCGAGGTCGAGGCCGGGAACGCCGTGAAGTTCGCCGTGATCGACCTCGCGAGCGGGCGGGCCGTCGGGATCACCGGGTTCTACGCCTTCGACGCCGCCGACGAACTCGTCGAGATCGGTGGCACCTGGTACGCCCGGTCGGCCTGGCGGACGGCCGTCAACACCGAGGCCAAGCTGCTGCTGCTCGTCCACGCCTTCGAGGAACTGGGCATGGGCCGGGTGTTCTGGAAGACCGACGCCCTCAACGACCGCTCCCGCAACGCGATCCTGCGCCTCGGCGCGTCCTTCGAGGGCATCCACCGGCGCGAGAAGCTCCGCGCCACCGGGGTCTGGCGCGACAGCGCCTACTTCTCGATGCTGGCGGACGAGTGGCCGGCGGCCAAGTCCCGCCTGGCGGAGCGCCTTTCGCGCGGCTGACGACCCGCGACGAGCTGGGCGACGACGCCGACGAAGAGCGCCGAGAGCAGCAGGACGGCGAGCAGGACGGCGCCCATCAGCCGCCGACCGCGATCGTGGCCCACACCGCTTTGCCGTACGGCCCGATGCGTTCCACCCCCCACTCGTCGGCGAGCACGTCGACCAGGTCGAGCCCGCGGCCGCTCGTCCGGGAGTGGTTCGGCACCGGGCGGACGAGGGGCGCGAGCGAGGCGTCCGCGACCGCGATGTGGAGCCTGCCGCGGCGGAGTTCGAGCACCACGGTGGGCGGGCCGTCGCCGTGGAGCAGGGCATTGGTGACCAGCTCGGAGAGGATCAGGCAGGGGGGCGTCGGGGTCGAGATCGAGGGCCTGGAGGGTGTCCCGCAGGAGGCGGCGGAGCGCCCCGACGATCCCGGGAAGGGCCGGCGGGAAGAGGTCGAGCCTGAAGTCGGACGCCGGATCGGCGTCCAGCGGGCGCAGGAGAGGGAGCAACATCGACTGTCTCCAGTCCAGTTGAGGTGAGGGTGTTCATGGAAGCCCGGGCCCCGTGGCTTGCCCCCGCCGACGATGAGGCGAGGGCAGGCGTCGGCAGCCTGCACGCCCATCCGGGGTGCGCTTCGGGAGAACTGATTGGCCATCAGGACTTGGCCATGACGCTCAACATAGAAGCCAGGGTCCATCGATGCTACAAAATATGGAGCCATTCACCCGATCGTGCGATCACGGCCTGGCCTTCCCCATCGAGGTGGACCACCCGATGCCATGGCGGCAGACTGCACCGAGGACCTACTGAGGGAAGGAATGCATGCCACCCCGCTTGTCGCCGACCGTGCGCCAGCAACGACTTGGCCTTGAGCTGCGCAAGATGCGCGAGTACGCCGGGATGACGCCACGAGCCATGGCAGCAGAGTTGGGCACGGACGCGCCCAAGGTCTCGCAGATGGAGAACGGCAAGTCCGGGATCAGCGCCGACCGCCTGCGCACCTGGGCGGCAGCCGCCAAGTGCACCAATACTGCTCTGATCGACGGGCTCACGCTGATGGCGCGGGACCGCGGGAAGAAGTGGTGGGACAACTTCCGCGAACAGATCCCCACCGGCTTCCTTGACATTGCCGAGATGGAACATCATGCGACGTCGTTGTTCGTCCTGAACACCACCTTCATTCCCGGGCTTCTACAGACCACCGGATACGCGGCCGGCGTGTTCGCTCGGATTCGCCCGGCACTTCCTCGCCACGCCACAGACATTCGGGTCGCGTTCCGAGTCCAGCGCCAGAGCCTGCTCACCGACAGCGACAAGCCGTATGTCGCCTTCGTCCACGAGGCCAGTCTGCGGATGCAGTTCGGTGGGCCGGCCGTGCTGCGAGAGCAACTCGCCAGCCTGCTGGAACACTCCGAGCGCCCTGGAATCAGCATCCGCGTGATCCCCTTCGAGATGGACACCTTCCCGGGCGCCGGGGAGAACCTCTACCTCGCGTGCGGCGCGATCCCGGAGCTGGACACGGTCCAGTACGACCTTGCGCAGGGGCCTCAGTTCGTCCACTCCGGTGCCGAGCTGCACACCTACCGCGAGATCATCACGGAGGCCGATTCCAGCGCGCTCAGCCCACAGAAATCTCGCGATTTCATTCACCGCACAATGCATGACCTGAAGGGGTAGCGAGACATGAGCAGCTGGCAGAAGTCCTCCTACAGCGGGGAATCCAACGAGTGCATCGAGGTGCGCACTGCCGAGGGCATGGTCGAGCTGCGCGAATCGGAGACCTACGACGTCATCATCCGCACCACTCCCCGCAAGTGGGTCGCCTTCCTCCTCGGGGTGAAGGCCGGCGAGTTCGACCACTTCGGCAGCTAGCGGAATCGATCCGGCGGCCCCTCGCAGGCCGCGAGGGGCCGCCGGACAAACCCACCGATCTGAAGGTCTGGAGAGCATGAACAACTGGCAGAAGGCCTCACTCAGCGGCGAAGCCGACGAGTCCCTCGAAGTCCGCATCGTCGACGACATGGTCGAGATCCGTGACCCCGACACCGGCGACATCATCGTCCGCACCACCCCCAAGAAGTGGGAGGCCTTCCTCCTCGGGGTGAAGGCCGGCGAGTTCGACCACTTCGTCGCCTGAGCGCACCGCTCCGGTGGCCCCTTGCGCCACGCAAGGGGCCACCGGGACTACCAGCGACCAATCCCCGAGAGACAGGGTCAGTCCGACCCTCCCTGTGACTGGCATACGCCCTTCGGAGGAGCAGTGGATTCCAGTATTCCGGCGAGGGCTGCGGCAGTGGGCCGAACCTCGGCCGACGCGAGCAGGACCGTACGGAGCACCTCCTGAAACGCCGGCCAGAGATCACTTGAAGCAAGTGGAATCCCACCAGTGGCGATGGCCGTACGCAGGACATCCGGACCGGACTCCTGCGGGTTGATTCCGGCCGTGGCGTAGTCAAGCGGCCACCCGCCCGTGATGCAGGTCCACAAGGTCCCGGCGAGTGCGTAGACCTCAGCAGCCTCGGTTGGCTTCACCGGCCGCACCCCGGCCTGAATCGAGGCGGCCAGCTCGGGGGCGACCAAGTGCGTCATGCCACCCATGAATGCCGGGTGCTGCTCGAAGCCAGGATGCCAGGCCCATGACAGATCGAGTAGTCGAACACCCTGGTCCGTGTGGACGGCGTGGGCAGGCTGGAGGTCGCAGTGGACCCATCCGGCAGCGTGCAGTTCGGCAACAGCGCGGCAGAGTCCGACAGCTCCACGGAGGGCTCGGCCGTGCCCGACTCCGCTCTCCCGCACGGGTGCGAACAACCCCCAGGTGGACGGCCCTCGAAGCCAGGGAGTCACGTACCAGCCCCCGCCCTCGAACCGCCCGGAAGTGACGCTGTAGCCGGGGAGCCGGTCGAGCACGGATGCCTCGCGGGCGGTGATCTCCTCGCCTTCGCCGTACCCCGCCTTGACAGCGTAGACGCCGTACACGGCAACGGCCTTCCACACGGTGGAACCCCGCCGTTCAGTGACAGGCGTGACATCGATGAAGGGCCCGGTGGTCTTCTCGATCTGGGCGCGGATGCGGTCGATCAACGGCTCTCCTGAAGGGAGGCGGCCCATGCCTTGATGACGGGCCAGTACGTGGCTGCTGCGGTGGCACTGGTCGGCTTACCGATGACGGGCAGGAGAACGTCACGGCCGTCGTCGCGGGCAGTGGCAATCGTGGCGGCCAAGTCCGGCGTGCCGTCGAGGAAGTGAGGGTCCCGGGGCCGCACGGCCGGACGCAGTGAGAGGAAGGTGACGGGCGGAACGGGAAGCGGATCACCCTTCCGGCCAGTGTCCTCCTCCCCCTTCCAGAACTTGCCCACCATCAGTCCGGCCGGAGCATAGAGATTCTTCAGCGCCCAGTGGGGCCAATCGATTTCAGGACGGCCGACACCGAGGACGACCACGTTCTCGCAGACGAGATGTCCCCGGGGCCACGGGGACAGAGCCCGGACGAATTCGGCGGCCTGAACGGCGGCAGCGAAGACGGCGCCCTCGATGTCCGCCGGCTCGGCTTCGGGCTTCACGGTGTAGGTGGTCCAGCCGGTGAGGTCGTTCCTCAGGGACGGACCGAGGTAGGGACAGAAGGACACCGTTTCGTCCACGTAGGCGTCGCAGCCCTCGGGGGGCTCGATGGTGCGGGACCTGGTGATGCGCAGAGCCCCGGCCAGGGACCGGGGCTCCGTGCGCGCGGGGAAGGTCACCGAGCCGTGGGGTTGGCCTTGGTGGAGGTCGGGGCCGCCTCGGGACTGCAGTTCCAGGACGCCCGGACCTCCCCCGTCGAACGGTAGTGGGCCAGCGACTCGCTGTTCACCGCACCACTGGCGTCGGTGAACCAGATCTCCGGCAGCGGCCCGTAGGCATCCTCGTAGGCGGACACCCACGAGACGAGACCCTCACCACGGCCCTCGACGTGAATCAGGGCGCGGCCGGCGTGCGCGATGGTGAACTCCTCGTGGGCGGTGGCGTCGTCAATGAGGCTGTGCCACGCCGAGTCGATCGCATCGGAGAACATCTCGGGGGCGGTGGAGCCGGCGGCCAGGCGGCGACCGGTGATGAGGAAGAACCTGCCCAGCTCGGCCAATTCGGTCGTCATGGGGCTCATGGCGGTGCTCCTTCCGTGGTGGCGGATGATGTGGCGCGACGGCCTCCCCAGGAGGATCCGCCGGATCAACCACCACGAAGTTACGGAGCAACTCGACGCGTCCTCAAGAAAGTTGCGAATAGTTGCGTGGCTTCACCCAAGCGCGTCAATCGCCGCCGTGACGGCCGCGCGCGCCTCCTGACCGTACACAGCGAGACCTTGAAGCTCGGCGAAGGTCTGGATGTACTCACGGACTTCGGACAGAGCGGTGATCCTCACGCGGGCGGTCACCAGTTCGACTTCGACCAGTCGGTCATCAAGCACATGGAACGTCTCCACCGGCCACAGCGCACGCCGGGCGGTGAAGGGGATGATGCCGAGGCTCACCCGGGGCAGCGCCATGACCGAGAGCAGGTGCCCGAGTTGGCCGGCCATCGCGGATGCCTCAGCGATGCGGTAGCGCAGAACGGATTCCTCGACCAGGCAGGCGATGCGGTGATTTCCCTCGTACATCGGCCGAGTGCTCTGCATCCGCTGCGCGACAGCCTGTTCGAGGTCGTCGACCGAATTGGCATCGTTGGCGAACCGGGAGAGGATCGCGGCGGCATATCGATGGGTCTGGAGCATCCCAGGGACTACGTCGGAGGAGTAGAAACGCAGAATCCGCGATTTCCTGTAGGCCTGGGTGTAGGTCTCTTGGAGCTGCCGGAGTCCAGCGCGTTGAAGGCGTTTCCACTCCATGTACATCGACGAGACCGACCGAGAGGCCGCAATCAGTTCGGGGATCTGGTTCTCGGCCCCGCAGGCGGTGCACCAGGCCCGAATGTCGGAGTCGGACGGAGCGACTTCGGCCTTCTGCAGGCGCGACGTCTTCGCCGGGTGCCAGCCGCACCGGGCAGACAGCTCACGCCCGGTGAGTCCGGCATCCTTCCGCATGTGCTGAAGCCGATCGGCCAGTGCCTGTCGGGCAGCCTGTGCGGCAGAGAGCGGTGACGTGGGCATGAGCTGTCCGCCGGACGGTACGAGGGCTCAGACGGTGTACTGGTCGTGCGGGACGGCGCGCTCCCACACCGTCTCGAACGCGGTGGAGACCAGCTTCACCGTGGCCGGATCCTCGGTGCACTCATGGCCGATCCAGTCGCCGTCACCGGTGAACCAGTGGAAGAGGACCAGACGGTCGTCGATCAGCCAGAGGTCGTTGCCCGGCAAGGCGATATCGGAAGCAAGACGCCGGGGCAACCAGCGGACGTGTTCACCGGCGGCGATGTTCACCGGGGTCAGTGCGTGCTCCCACCTGATGTAGTCGGTCACCGGTTCGGATACGATCCTCGCTCGGCGCATCACCACACCGCGGCCAACGGTCTCCCGCACGAGCGGCACCCAGTCGGCCCAACCGTCCGATTCCGGGTTCAGATCGACTTTCCCCGAGCGCACGAACTCCTCGAACTCCTCGGCTTCGTCGGCGACGCCATAGGCATCACGCATCTCCAGGTGCACGGCCGTCCGTCGTGCCCCCTTCAGCAGGGCGGAAAAGTCCGGCACGTTCTGCGTCATCGCACGCCTTCCTCAAGGTCGGGATCATTCGCATGGGGATACGAACGATGGCTTCGTGGTCGGGGATACCCCGCTCGTGGCCGGGTACCCAATCGGACCCACAGATCCGGGCTTCGAGTTCGGGGGCCGCCTTCCACCCCTGGATGACAATCTCGTGCGTCTCGTCCTCGATCCACACCGTCGGCGAGCCTCCCGACTTGCTTTCAGGATCGATCCCGGCGAAGTCCAGCCCCATGATGATCTCCTGCGTCCAACCCGTTGCGGGTAGTTGCGGCTCACACCGTGTCGCCTGGTTCGCCGGAGCGTCAAGGGCGCGTTGGAGCAGGCGCTCTCTGCAGCTTGAGCCCCTGCCCGGACTTCCTAGAGCTCGTAGCCTCGCCGCACAGGAAGTCGGACCGGCCGACTTCCTGTGCGGCGAGGACGGCGTCGGGCGCGAGTGCCGTGCCCGTCCCCGGTGGGCGGCACCGGCCGTCCACCGGGGAGGCGACCCGCTACATCCGGTCCGGGGCCTGGATGCCGAGCAGGTCCAGGCCCCGGGCCAGGGTCCGCGCGGTCAGCCGGCACAGGGCCAGCCGGTTCGCCCGCGCGGCGGCGGTCTCCGCCTTGAGGACCGGGCAGGCGCCGTAGAAGTCCGTGAAGGCCTTCGCCAGCGAGAACAGGTACCCGCAGAGCCGGTGCGGCTCCAGCTCCTGGGCCACTTCGCGCACGGTGGCGTCGAACCCGTCCAGCAGCAGGATCAGCGCACGCTCCGCGGGGTGCAGCGGCAGCGTGGTGTCGACCGGCCGCTCCAGGGCCTCCGCCGGAGCCTTGCGCAGGATGCTCCGGACCCGGGCGTGCGCGTACTGCAGGTAGACGCCGGTGTCGCCCTGGAGCGAGACCATCCGGGCGATGTCGAAGACGTAGTTCTTCGCCCGGGAGGTCGACAGGTCGGCGTACTTGACCGCGCCGATGCCGGCTGCCCGGATCACCTCCTCCATCGCCTCGCCGGTCAGGTCGTGCGGCTTGTCGGCCAACGCCTCCCGCGCCCCCTCGACCGCCGCGTCCAGCAGCTCCGCGAGCCGCACCGTGCCGCCGGAACGGGTCTTGAACGGGGTGCCGCCGGGGCCCATCACCGTCCCGAACGGCACGTGGACGGCCTCGACCTCGTCGGTGAGCCAGCCGGCCCGCCGGGCGGTGGCGAAGACCATCCGGAAGTGCAGGGACTGCCGGGCGTCGACGACGTACAGGATCCGGTCCGCCCGGAGCGTCCGGATCCGGTGGCGCAGGGTGGCCAGGTCGGTGGCCGCGTAGCCGTAGCCGCCGTCCTTCTTGCGGACGATCAGCGGCACCCGCTCGCCGTCCGGGCCGGTGACGTCGTCGAAGAACACGCAGAGCGCGCCGTCGCTGTCGACCGCGATGCCGGCCTCGACCAGCTCCCCGACGAGCTCGTCCAGGAACGGGTTGTACGTCGACTCGCCCACGGAGTCCCGCTCCGTGAGCAGGACCCCGAGCCGGTCGTAGAGCTGCTGGAACGCCCGGCCGGACACCGCGACCAGCTCCCGCCACACCGCCAGCGTGGCCTCGTCGCCGCCCTGCAGGGCCACCACCCGCCGCCGGGCCCGCTCGACGAACTCCGGGTCGGCGTCGAACTTCTGCCGCGCCGCCCGGTACAGACCGTCGAGCACCGAGACCTGCGCGCCGGCGGCGGCGTCCGGGTCGCCGCCGCGCCACCGTGCCTCGGGGTGTTCGTCGATGTACTGGATCAGCATGCCGAACTGGGTCCCCCAGTCGCCCAGGTGGTTCTGCCGTACGACCTCGCCGCCGAGGAACGTGAGGACCCGGACCAGCGCGTCACCGATCACGGTCGTCCGCAGGTGGCCGACGTGCATCTCCTTGGCGATGTTCGGCGCCGAGTAGTCGATGACGGTGCGGGTGCCGGCCAGCGGGAGGCCGACGCCCAGCCGCTCGCCCGCCAGCCGGGCCTCGACCTGCGCCCAGAGCCGCGAGTCCGCCACCGTGAGGTTGAGGAACCCGGGGCCGGACAGCGTCGCCGAGATCGCCCCTCCGTCGAGCTCGCCCAGGAGCTGCCGCGCGAGGGCCTGCGGCGGGAGCCCGGCCCGCTTGGCCAGCGACAGGGCGGCGTTCGACTGGAAGTCGGCGTGCTCGGAGGGTCGGACGAGAGGGTCTCGCTCGGACAGCTCGGGCGGCAGGACGCGGGCCATGGCGGCCGACACGGCGTGCTCAGCAAGGCCGATCACTGCGATTACCTCGGTCACGGGGATTCCCTTTCCGGCGTGAAACGGCTGCCTCACCGCCAATGGGCCTGAATGGTAGGGCCGCGGACCGATCGTTCACCTCTGATTTAGCGGCCGCGGCCGGGCAGCGGCGGCCCTCCCGGCCCTCTCGGCCGGCCCCGTGGCGCGCGCCCCCGTGGCCCGCGCCCCCGCCGAGGCCGGGACCAGGCCGAGGACGGGAGGGCCGGGCGTCGTACGGCTGCGCGCCACCGGGCCGCCGGGCGGCTCGCGGGCGGCCGGCGCGACGCCCCGCCGGAGGCGGTCGCCCCGGGCGCGGTCGCCCGGGCCGGATACTGGGAGCACGAGGCCCGCCCCCGGCCCCGCCCGGGGTACCGAACCCGCGCGACCACCCGGCCCGGACGGCGGCGGTCGGCGCGGACGGCGGTCGGCCGGACCGGGCCGCGCCGACCGACCGACCGACCGACCGACCGACCGAGACGAGCCGTACGTGCCGACCGCACCCGTGATCCGCAGTGCCACCCCCGGCTCCTTCGCGTGGAGCGTGTTCCACGAACGCCACCCGGAGCTCGTCCGGCAGGTGCTGGACGCGCTGCCGTACGGGCCCGCCCAGCGGGCCGCGCTGCGGCAGCTGCTGACGGAGAGCACCACGGGCGTCCTGGAGCCGCCGGGCGAGGGCGTGCACGACCGGGAGCGGTGGCTGGTCTGGGGCGAGGGCCTGTGGGGCCGGCCCTGGGGCGAGGCGCCGTTCCTGTGGGCGGAGAACTGGTTCTACCACCGGCTGCTCGACGCCACCGGGTACTTCCGGCCCGGGGCCTGGCAGGGCATCGACCCGTTCGGCCCGTTCAAGGCCGCCGAGTTGGCGGGCCCGGCGGTGGACGGCGAACTGGCGGCGCTGGAGCCGCTCGGTGACCTGCCCCGGCGGCAGCGCGAGGAGGCGCTGGTGGCCTCCGCCCTGTGGGGGAACCGCGCCGACCTCAGCTTCGGGATGACCTCGACGGGCGGCGGCGCCGACACCGATCCGGTCGTTGACGACAGCGCACTGCTCCGGGCCGAACTGGAGCGGGCCCGGGGCGGGCGGATCTGCGTCGTCGCGGACAACGCCGGCCGGGAGTTGCTGCCGGACCTGGTGCTGATCGACCACCTGCTCGCCGACGGCCCGGCGGCCGAGGTGGTGCTGTACGTGAAGCCCCGGCCGTACTTCGTCTCGGACGCGACCGGGGCCGATCTGCTCGCCACGGTCGAACGCCTGCGGACGGCTCCCTCGCCCCGCGCGGCGGCGGTCGGCCGACGGCTGTGGCAGGCCCTCGGCACGGGCCGGCTCGCCGTCCGGGCCCCCGCGTTCCTCTGTGCGCCGCTGACGTTCCACGAGCTGCCCGCCGGGCTCCGGGCGGAGTTCGCCGGTGCGGCGCTGACGATCTTCAAGGGGGACCTCAACTACCGCCGTCTGGTGGGCGACCGGCGCTGGCCGCCGACCACCCCGTTCGCGGAGGCGGTGGAGTACTTCCCGTCGTCCGTCGCGGCGTTGCGGACGCTCAAGTCGGACGTGGTCGTGGGCGTCGAGCCGGCGGTCGTCGCCCGGCTCGACGCCTCCGGGGCCGCGTGGCGCACCAGCGGGCGGTACGCGGTGGTCCAGGTCCACCGGCGGCCGCCGGAGCGGTGAGCGCGAGGCGCCCCGGAGACCGCCCGACCGCCCGACCGGCCGACCAGCCGCCGGGCCAGCCGTCCGACCGGCGAAATGGGCAGGAAGCGGCCGCCCCGGCTTCGATACACTGCGCACGCCCACAGTGGACCTTCGCTCTGTGTGGCAGCCCGGAGTCCGGCCGCGCGTGCCGGGGCTCCGTTGCGGCCCCCAGACCCTGCGCCTGTCACGGCACTCCGGGCTGGGGTGCGTGCGGGAGAAATTGGAGCATCCGAGGATGGCTCGGCACCTGATCACCAGCGCCCTTCCGTACATCAACGGGATCAAGCACCTGGGCAACATGGTCGGGTCCATGCTCCCGGCGGACGTCTACTCCCGCTATCTGCGGCAGCGTGGGCACGAGGTGCTGTACATCTGCGCCACCGACGAGCACGGGACGCCGGCCGAACTGGCCGCCCAGGAGGCCGGGCTGCCGGTCGCGGAGTTCTGCGCGCAGGCGCACGACCAGCAGAAGGCCGTCTACGACGGGTTCCGGCTGTCGTTCGACCACTTCGGGCGCAGCTCGTCGCGGCAGAACCGGGAGATCACCCAGGAGATCGCCCGCGAGCTGCACGCCAACGGGTTCATCGAGGAGCGGGCGATCCGCCAGGTGTACTCGGTCACCGACGGTCGGTTCCTGCCCGACCGGTACATCGTCGGCACCTGCCCGCACTGCGGCTACGACAAGGCCCGCGGCGACCAGTGCGAGAACTGCACCCGGGTGCTCGACCCGACGGACCTGCTGGAGCCGCGCTCGGCGATCAGCGGCAGCTCCGACCTGGAGGTGCGCGAGACGAAGCACCTCTTCCTCCTCCAGTCGAAGCTGACCGAGCAGGTCGAGACCTGGGTCGAGGCGCACGGCGACCAGTGGCCCGTCCTCGCCTCCTCGATCGCCCGCAAGTGGCTGACCGAAGGACTGCAGGACCGCGCCATCACCCGTGACCTGGAGTGGGGCGTCCCGGTGCCGGCCGATGTGTGGCCGGAGCTGGCGGCCGCGGGCAAGGTCTTCTACGTCTGGTTCGACGCCCCGATCGAGTACATCGGCGCGACCAAGGAGTGGGCGGACGCGGCGGCCGACGGCGAGGTCCGGGACTGGAAGTCCTGGTGGTACGAGGCCGACGAGACCGTCCGGTACACGGAGTTCATGGCCAAGGACAACGTCCCGTTCCACACGGTGATGTTCCCGGCCACCCTCCTCGGCTCGCGCAAGCCCTGGAAGAAGGTCGACTACGTCAAGGCCTTCAACTGGCTGACGTACTACGGCGGCAAGTTCTCGACCAGCCAGAAGCGGGGCATCTTCACCGATGTCGCGCTGGAGCTGCTGCCGGCCGACTACTGGCGCTACTTCCTGATGGCGCACGCCCCCGAGTCGGACGACTCCAGCTTCACCTGGGACCTCTTCGCCTCCGTCGTCAACAAGGACCTCGCCGACACCCTCGGCAACTTCGTCAACCGCGTGCTCACCTTCAGCCGCAAGCGGTTCGGCGACGACGTCCCCGCCGGTCACGCGGCGGGCGAGGCGGAGGAGCGGCTGGGCGCGCAGATCGCCGAGCTGCTGGCCGAGTACGAGGCCCAGCTGGAGGCGCTGAACTTCCGCAAGGCGGCGCAGGCCCTGCGCACGCTGTGGAGCGCGGGGAACGCCTACCTGGACGAGAAGGCGCCCTGGCTCCAGGTGAAGACCGACCCCGAGGCCGCCGCACTGACCCTGCGGACGGCGATGAACCTGATCCACCTGTACGCGGTGGTCTCCGAGCCGTTCATCCCGGCCGCGGCGCAGGCCATGCGTGAGGCGTTCGCGCTCGCCGACGACGCCCCGGCCCGGACCCGCGCCTGGGTGGGTGCCGAGGAGGCGCGCACGCTGGACTTCGTCCCGGCGGGCACCGCGTTCACCGTCCCGCCGGTGCTCTTCGCCAAGATCACGGACGAGGACCTGGCCGGCTGGACCACCCGCTTCGGCGGCGGCGAGCAGGCCTGACGGCGGGCCGCACCGGTCCGCGCACGGACCCGACGGCGCGACCCCGCCGCCTCCGCCCGGCAGCGGGGCCGCGCCGTACCGGTGTGCGGGCCACCGGGCGGAGCCGGGCGGGCGGTCAGGGGGTGTGCCGCCCCGGGCCGGTGGTCTCGGCGGCCACCCAGGCCAGGTAGTCGGCGCTGCCCGCCACCACCGGGACGGCGATGATCTCGGGCGTGTCGTAGTCGTGCTCCTCGGCGAGGAAGGCCGCCAGCCGGGCGGCCAGCTCGGCGCGGGTCTTGAGGTCGACGCGCCACTCGGCGCCCTCCCGCACCTCGCCGTCCCACCAGTAGACCGACCGGACGGGGTGGATCTGCGCGCACGCGGCCAGTCGGGCGCGCACCGCGGTGACGGCGAGGGCGCGCGCCTTGTCCTCGGTGTCGTGGGTCGTGGTCACCACGACGACGTCAGGGGTGGAAGCTGCCATGGCGCGACCGTACCGCCGGACCGGCGTCGCGCTGTCACGCTGTCACGCCGAGCGGGACGGCGGACCGCCCGGCCTCCGCCGCACGGGGTGCCGGCGTGACGGGCACGGGAGCGGCGTTCAGGCGAGGCTGCCGCGGGCCGCGGTGAGGACGGTGGCGATGTCGGGGGCGTCGCCGGCGGCCTCGTCGAGGCTCGCGCCGAGCGTCTCCCGGTAGGTGGTCCGGGCCTCCTCCTGGCGGGCGCGGCCGGTGGCGGTGATGACGGTGTAGACGCCGCGCTTGTCGTCCGGGCAGGAGTCCCGGTAGGTGAAGTCGGCGGCGTGCAGGCGGGCGACCAGGCGGGTGACCGAGCTCTGGTTGAGGCCGAGCCCGGCGGCGAGGTCCTGCATCCGCAGCTCCCCCTTGGGCGCTTCGGCGAGGAGGCCGAGGGCGCGGTACTCGGAGAGCCCGAGGCCGTGCCGGCGCTGGAGGGCGGTGGCCAGGCGGCTCTCGATGTGCGTGTGCAGAGCGGTCAGCCGGCTCCACATCCGGGCGTCCGCGTCGTCGCCGGTGGGACTGGGTCGGGTGGACATGGGCTGCTCCCTGGCCGGGCGGGGGTGGTTGACACAGATTACTTGTACATGCATGCTCTTGCCCAGCGAATCTACTTGCACATACATACAACAACCATGACCCCGGGGGTTCTCATGGCCTGGATCCACCTGCTCATCGCCTCGGTCTTCGAGGTCGTCTTCGCCCTCGCCACCAACGCGTCCCACGGCTTCACCGTGCTGGGGCCCTCACTGCTCAGCGCCGCGGCCGCCGGCGGCGGGATCTTCTTCCTCAGCCTGGCCCTGAGGACCCTCGACGTCGGCGTCGGCTACACCGTGTGGACCGGGATCGGCTCGGTCGGCACCGTCCTCCTCGGCTCCCTGATCTTCCACGAGTCGATGAACGCCGGAAAGGCGGTCGCCTTCGTGCTGATCATCGGCGGGGTGCTCGGCCTCAAGCTCGCCGACCGGTTCGGCGGCCCGCGGCCGACCTCGGCCTGAACCGCCCCGCCCGGTCCCGCGGTTCGCCGCACCCGCCCGTCCCACCCTCTCACCACTCCCACCCCCTCCCACCCACAGGAGCAGTCCGTCATGGCCTGGGTCTTCCTCGCGATCGCCGTCGTCTTCGAAATCGCCTTCGCCCTCGGCACCAACGCCACCCGGGGCTTCACCAGGCTCTGGCCGTCCGTCTTCACCCTGGTCGCCGCCGCGGCCGGCGTCTTCACCCTGAGCCAGGCGCTCAAGACCCTCGACGTCAGCGTCGGGTACACGATCTGGACCGGGCTCGGCTCGATCGGCACCGTGATCTTCGGCGCGGTGCTCTACAAGGAGCGGATCACCCTCCCCAAGCTGCTCTCCTTCGCCTCGATCATCGCCGGCGCGATCACCCTGAAGCTCGCCGCCGGAATCTGAACCGGCGCCGTCACCACCGGGTTTCACCCGTTCGTGGCATCGCCCCGGTCGCGTGCCATCCGCGAGACTGGCGCTTCCCGACCGACCCGAGGGAGGCGGCGATGGACGCCGAGGACGAGCCGCTGGAGCAGTGGTACGCCGAGCGGGAGGGCCGCCGGCGGGCACCCGGGACGCGGGACGCGATCACCCTGGCGCCCGGGCCGCGCCGCGGGTCGCACGTCTTCCGGGACGTGCCGCGCCTGGTCGTCGAGTGGGACGGCTTCGAGTGGCAGCCGGTCGCGGTGGCCGAGAGCTACGCGCACGCGTACCCGCTGATCGTCCGGTCCGGGCCGCCCGACGCGTCGCCCGCACCGGTCACGGGCGACGCCGCCCCGGCGGGCGACGCGGCGGCCGGGCCCCGGCCCCCCGGGGCGACGTTCCCCCAGGCGGACACCCCGGTGGCCCTGTTCCGGAAGGGCACCGGGCGCCACCGCAGGCCGGACCGGTGAGCACGGGGTCTCGACGGCCGGGGCCGGCCCCCGGCCGCCGCGTCACTACGGTGCCCGCGTCACTCGGTGCCGGCCGCCCGGGCGGTGTGGACGGTGGTGGCGGTGAGGTAGAAGGCGTCCGGCCGGTTGAGGATGCCGGTGGGAGCGGCGGGATCGAGCAGCGCGTCCAGGGTCGCGCGGTCGGCGGCGTCGAGGCCCTCACCGATCCGCCCGCGCTGCCGGCTCAGCAGCGTGTGCAGATAGCCGCGAGCCGTCGGGTCGAGCGGCGCCGGCAGGTCGGTGAGGAAGGTCCGCGTGCCGCTGGGGACGAGGCCGGCCCCGGCCAGCAACGCGGGCCAGTCCTCCACCGTGGCCACGGTGTCGGGGAGTTCGGCCCGCATCTCGGCGAAGGTCTCCTCCTGGGCGGCGTCCAGTCGGGCCTGGAGGCCCGGCCGGCCGAGACCGATGTCCCGGGGGAGGAAGCGCAACGGCAGTCCGCGCTCGGCCACGGCCAGCAGGCCGCCCGGGCGCAGGGAGCCGGCCAACGCGGTCAACGCCGCCTGCTGGTCACCGAGGTGGTGGACGGTGTTGGCGGACCAGATCAGGTCCGCGGCGCCGAGCGTGCCGAAGTCGCCCGGCAGCTCGGCCTGGCGGGTGGTGAGGCGGCCGGCCGAACGGGCCCCGGCCCGCTCCAACAGGGCCGGGGACTGGTCGACCGCGACCACCTCGGCGTCCGGGAAGACCTCGGCCAGCAGCCCCGCGATCACGCCCGGCCCGCTGCCGACGTCCAGGACCCGCCGGACGCCGCCGTGCGCGGCACCGCCGTCCAGCAGCCCGCTCAGCCAGTGGGCGGCCTGGGTGACGGCGGGGGCGCGCAGTTCGGCCTCGCGCTCCAGCAGGGTGGCGAGGGCGTCCCAGTCGAAGTCACCGCCGGCCCCGTGGTCGTGCCCGTGCCCGTGCTGGTGCCCCTGGTCTTGGCTGGGGCCGTGGCCAGGGCCGTGGCCGTGCTCCGGTCCGTGGCCGTGCTCCGGTCCGTGGCCGGGCGCGGCGTGGTGCGGTCGGTTCATGACGTACTCCGTTCCGGTGGAGGAGGGTTCACGACGGTGGGGTTCCCGCGCTCCGCGGCCGCGGCGGCCGGCCCCGGCGATCACCTCCGGCGCCAGGCTGCGACAGCGGTCGCCTCACCGGCAAGCCCTGTTGCCGGTTCCGCAAAAGGGACCTCGCCCGACCACCGACGCCACCGGGTCGCCGACGCTTGCCCTGGAGCGCGCTCCAGCCCCTACTGTCGGTCGCCTCGGCACGGATCCCATCCCGAACAAGGAGGCTGAACCATGCGCTACCGCGTCCTCGGCGGCACCGGCATCGAGGTGAGCGCCTACTGCCTGGGCACCATGATGTTCGGCCCGGTCGGCAACCCCGACCACGACGACTGCGCCCGCATCATCCACACCGCCCTCGACCGGGGCATCAACTTCGTCGACACCGCGGACATGTACTCGGCGGGCGAGTCCGAGGAGATCGTCGGCGAGGCACTGCGGCGCCGCGGCGGCCGCGACGACGTCGTCCTCGCCACCAAGGTGCACTTCCCGATGGGCGAGGGCCGCAACCGGCGCGGCAACTCGCGGCGCTGGATCGTCCACGAGGTGGAGGAGAGCCTGCGCCGGCTGCGCACCGACTGGATCGACCTCTACCAGGTGCACCGGCCCGACCACACCACCGACATCGAGGAGACCCTCGCAGCGCTCGGCGACCTCGTCACGGCCGGCAAGATCCGCGCCTTCGGCTGCTCGACCTTCCCCGCCGAGGAGATCGTCGAGGCGTACCACGTCGCCGAACGCCGCGGCCTGCCCCGCTTCCGCACCGAGCAGCCCCCGTACTCGCTGCTCGCCCGCGGCATCGAGCGGGACGTGCTGCCGACCGCACGGCGGCTCGGCATGGGCGTGCTGACCTGGAGCCCGCTCGCCTCCGGCTTCCTCACCGGCCGCTACCGCAAGGGCCGCCCGATCGACCTCGGCACCGGCCGCGCCGCCCTCACCCCGGCCCGCTTCGATCCGGCGCTGCCGGTCAACGCGGCCAAGCTGGACGCCGTCGAGGAGCTGACCGCGCTCGCCGACGACCTCGGCCGCACCCTGCCCGAACTGGCCCTCGCCTTCCCGCTGGCGCACCCGGCCGTCACCTCGGTGATCATCGGCCCGCGCACCGGGGAGCAGCTGGCCGCGGCCCTCAAGGGCGCCGACCTCACCCTGGACGACGCCGCCCTCGACCGGATCGACGCCATCGTGCCGCCCGGGAGGAACGTCTACCACCCGGACGGCGTCTGGCAGCCGCCCGCCCTCACCGACCCGGCGCTGCGCCGCCGCCCCGCCACCGACCGCGCGGCGGGCTAGCTGCCCGCGCCCGGGGCCGGCGGGTCGGGCCGCCTCCGAACCGCCCGCGGGCCCGCGCCCCGCGTCGGCCGTGACCTCCGATCATCAGGGCAGGGGTCCCGCCGAGGGCCTAGCTCCGCAACAGGTCGACCACGCCGACCAGGTCCTCCGCTCCGGCCCCCTCCGCGAGCCGACGTGCCATCAGCGCGAAGTACGGGGCGAGCAGCTCCGGGCTGACGCCCTGCTCCTCGGCGGTGCGCAGGAAGGTGGGGGTGCCGGCGACCTGCATGGCGAGGTTGGAGACCACCCCCAGGGTGTAGTCACCGGCCTCCAACTGCGCGGCGCTCTGCTCCACCGAGCCGGCCATCGCCCGGAGCCAGGAGGTCAGCAGCGGCGCGAGGTCACTGGGGGCCACGGCCTCCTCGCCGATCAGCGCGAAGGCGTGCGCCACCCCGGCGAACATGCCGTACATGGCGCTCAGCAGCGCCACGTCGTACAGGGCGGCGAAGCCGGCGTCCTCGCCGACGAACCGGGTGCCGGCCGGGACGGCGAGGGTGTCGCGGTGCTGCTCGAACAGCTCGGACGAGCCGCTGTAGAAGACGTACGGACCGGCCGCCGAGACGCCGATCATCGGCGGGACGGCCATGATCCCGCCGTCCAGGTAGCGGGCACCGCGCTCACGGACCCAGGCGGCGCGGGCACGCGCGAGGCCGGGGGTGCTGGTGACGAGGTTGACGACGTCCCGGCCGGCCAGCTCGACACCCTCCAGCGCCTCCTCGACGGAGGCGTCGTCGAGCAGACAGACGACCACCAGCCGGCTGGCCGCGACCGCCTCGGCGGCGGTGCCGGCGACGGTGGCGCCCTGGGCGGCGAGCGGTTCGGCCCGGGCGGCGGTGCGGTTCCAGACGGTCAGCGGATGCCCGGCGGCGAGCCAGGTCCGCGCCAGCGCGGTGCCCATCGCACCGAGTCCGAGCAGGGTGACGGAGGTCTTCGACAGGGGGTCAACGATGTTCTGTGCCATGCTGATCAGGCTCTTCGCCGGGGCGGTCGGCGGACAAGTACGCACCTCGAAGTGGGTGGTTACCCTGAGGTGAGCGATGAGGTCGGGAGGGGTGGGGGATGGCGACGGTGCCGAGGCCGGGTGCGTACGTCTGCGGGATCGACGCGGCGATGGACGTGATCGGCGGCAAGTGGAAGGTGCTGATCCTCTGGGCGCTGGACGAGCGCCCGTACTGCCGCTTCGGCGAGCTGCGCCGCCTGGTGCCGGGGATCACCGAGAAGGTGCTCGCCGCCCATCTGCACGAACTGGAGGCCGACGGCATCGTGCACCGCGAGTCGTACGAGGAGGTGCCGCCGCGCGTCGAGTACTCACTGACGGCGGTCGGGGCGCAGCTCAACGCGGCGCTGGCACCGTTGGGGGCCTGGGGCCGCGAGCACGTCCTCGGCGGGGACGCGCACCCCGTCCGGGGGGCCGGGTGACGCGACGGCGCACGGGGGCGGCGCGCCGGGCCGACCCCGCGCCGACGGGCCGGGCGGCCCCGCGCCGGGCGGTCGCGGGCCGGGCGATCGCGAGTCAGGCCGTCGCGGGTCAGGCGATCGCGGCCGCCACGATCGCCGCCACCGCGACGTTGCAGCTGGCGGTGACCCAGACCGCCGGGTGCGGCTCCGGGTCGACCAGGATCACGCCGAGCTTGCCGGGCGTCAGGATGTCCACCGCCCAGAACGCGACGGCCATCAGCCCCAGGCCGAGCAGACCGAAGCAGGCCGTGGAGACGAGGCCCTTGCCGAAGTCCGCGTAGGTGTACATGATCGCGGTGAAGACGATCCCGCCGATACCGAGCAGCGCGGAGCTGAGCACCACGGCGGCGTTGCGGTTGCGCTCCACCCAGATCTGGTGACCGAGCCGGCCCGGCGTCAGCACGTCCACCAGACCGACGCCGAGGAGCAGCAGCACCACACCGACGGCGCCGAAGGCGGCCGCCGCACCGAGGCCGTACAGGATGTCGTTCATGGGTGTGTCCGTCCCCCGTGTCCGCTCACTGAATCCCGTCGGACCAGGCCGGGGCCACGTCCGACGGTCAAGGATCGGCAAAACATATCCCATCGCCCCCGTGGCCGAACAGGAATCCGGGGCCCCTCCCGTACTGTCCTGCCCCACGCGTACCATCGGGCGCCATGACGCCGTCGCAGCCACCCATCCCAGCCCCAGGGCCCGGCAGCCCGGGCCAGGACGCCCGGCGCCGTTCGGGCTTCGTCACCCTCGGCATGGTCGGCACCCTCGCCCTGGCCCTGTCCGGCTGCTCCTCCGGCAGCGGTGGCTCCACGCCGAGCCGCTGCGTCGACCCGTCGACGCTCAAGGTGCTGGACAGCCACGCGTGCGCGGGCGGCACCACGACGGCCGCCGCCGGCCGCTGGTACTACTGCGGCTCCGGCACCACCACCGCGCTCGGCGGCACCTTCGACAAGGCCGCCACCAAGCGCGGCGGTTTCGGCTGCCCGTCCGGCTCCAGCGGCTCGGGCGGGGGCTGACCACCGTGCGCCGCCGCACCATCGACCCGCGTCCCGACTGGCTGGCCACCGTCGAGGGCCAGGGCCTGATCTACGCCATGTGCTCCGACCCCTGCAACCAGGGCGGCCCGCACGCCTACTGGGACGAGAGCGCGTACTACGAGTTCTCGCTGCCCGAGGTGGAGGCGCTGGAGGAGGTCGTCGAGGAACTGCACGAGCTGTGCCTGGCCGCCGCCGACCACGTGGTCCGCACCGGCCGGTTCGCCGACTACGGGATCACCGACCCCCGGCTCGCGGCCACCGTCGCCGAGTCCTGGCGGCGGCGCGCCGAACAACCGGCCGTCTACGGGCGGTTCGACCTCGCCTACGACGGCACCGGTCCCGCCAAGCTGTTCGAGTACAACGCCGACACCCCGACCTCGCTGATCGAGGCGGCCGGCCCGCAGTGGTTCTGGATGGAGGAACGGTTCCCCGCCGCGGACCAGTGGAACTCGCTGCACGAGCGGCTGGTCGCCTCCTGGACCCGCCAGAAGCACCTGCTGCCGCCCGGCCCGGTGCACTTCGCCCACTCGCGCGGCGACACCGAGGGCGAGGACTGGATGACCACCCTCTACCTCCAGGAGTGCGCCGAGCAGGCCGGCCTCGAAACGGTCGGCATCGCCATGGAGGACATCGGCTGGGACGGCCTCTCCGGCCGCTTCGTCGACCTCGAACACCGCTTCATCCGCTCGGCGTTCAAGCTCTACCCGTGGGAGTGGCTGGCCGAGGACGAGTTCGGCGCCCAGCTGCTGGACGTCATCGACCACGGCGGCGGCACCGGCTCCACGCTGTGGATCGAGCCGGCCTGGAAGATGCTGCTCTCCAACAAGGCGCTGCTGGCGGTGCTCTGGGAGCTCAACCCCGGCCACCCCAACCTGCTGCCCGCCTACCTGGACGGCCCGCGCGAACTCGCCGACCCGGCCGGGCCCGGGTACGCGGCCAAGCCGCTGCTCGGCCGGGAGGGCGCCGGCATCCGGATCGTCGGGCCGGACGGCGGCGAGACCCGGCTCGCCGACTGGGCCGGCGACCCGGACCGCTACGGCGCCGAGGGCCACTGCTACCAGCAGTACCACCCGCTGCCCGACTTCGACGGCAACCGCCCGGTCCTCGGCACCTGGGTGATCGACGGCGAGGCGGCGGGCCTCGGCATCCGCGAGACGGACGACAGCCCGATCACCCACCAGGGCGCCCGCTTCCTGCCGCACATCATCGTCTGACCGGCGCGGGCCGGGGCCGGTCGGCCCGGCCCGCGCCTCCCACCCGGGGTCAGTCCTCCTCCGTCAGGTGGTCCACACAGGCCGCCACCGCCAGCAGGAGCCCCGCGTCGGCACCGTCGGCCACCTCCACGCCGTAGGTGTCACGGATCCGGAACCACTTGCGGGAGATCCGGGCGAGGTCGTCGCCGCGGTCGTTCTCGATCCGGTAGTCCTTGTCGATCAGGTTCCCGTGGATCTTCAGTTCGCCGCCACCGGCCAGCTCCACGAGGTACTTGTCGCGGAACGGCGTGAACAGCTTCTCCCGGACGGTCGCGACCACGTCGCCGTCGGCGTTCTCGATCTTCATCGCGTCCCGGACGGTGAACGCCTTCTCCTTCACCACCGCCACCACCCGGCCGCCGGCGTCCTTCAGCTCGAAGGTGTGGCGCAGCCGCAACACCTTCCCGTCCACCAGGAAGGCCTTGTGCCCCCGGTCGTCCTCGATCCAGTAGTCGTCACCGATCGTGAACAACTTCTCCCTGACCAGGTACCGCATACCGCCTCCTCCTGCGCGTGGACGTGCCGTCCATTCGACCCGATCGGTCTCCCCGCGCGAAGCACCGCCACACATCGGCGTTGAATGGCCCCGTGAACCCCTCCGACGACACCGCCGTCCCCACCGCCGTCATCCTGCGCACCGAACGCCTCGACCTGCTCCCGATCGGGCCCGAGCACGCCGAGGCGATGGCCGCCGCCCTCGCCGACCCGGCCCTCTACACCTTCACCGGCGGCAAGCAGCTCCCGCTCGCCGGCGTCCGGGGCGAGATCACCGTCTTGGACTTCTGGACGTTCTCGTAGAGATCTTGCCCCAGGGCCCGCATGTACCGGTCAGCCTCTCGGTGAGCCTCGGAGTTGATAAGTTCAATTAGCCACTCATGGTGTGTATCAACTCCGAGGAGAGCGACATTGGCCGGACGGGGCAGGCCCAGCCGCAGTACGGTCTACAACCGACTCACCGGCGCGCTGACGGAGCTGAACGAGCGCTTCGGCGGACTCCCCAGCCCCAGAGAGGCCCAGGAGATCTGGGACGACATCTGGCATCAGGAAGCACACCACTCCACCGCGCTTGAGGGCAACACACTGGTCCTGCGCGAGGTGCAAGCACTCCTGGATCAAGGACGGGCCGTCGGAGCGAAGCCGCTCAGCGAGTACAACGAGGTCCAGGGATATGCCGACGCCGCCCGCTGGGTGTACGGCCAGGCGCTGGAACCCGACGCCTGGCATGACGGGCGCCTCATCACCCTCGGCGAGATCCGCCATATCCACCACACAGCCATGACCCCGGTCTGGAACGTGGCGCCCCACCCGGAGGCAGGTGACCGCGAGGGCCCTGGCAGCTTCCGCGAACACGACATCGCCCCCTTCGCCGAGGGAATGACGCCGCCACGCTGGCCGCTGGTGCCGGCACAGGTCGAGCAGTGGGTTACCGAGGTCTGCGCCCTTGGCCAGCTGATCGAGAAGAGCGCGGATCTCGGGCGCCCGCTCCCCGAAGAACTGGCCCGCATCCACGACCACTTCGAGCGAATCCACCCGTTCCTCGACGGCAACGGTCGAACGGGCCGACTCGTCATGAACCTTGTCCTCGTCCGCCTCGGATATCCGCCGATCATCATCTTCAAGCGACAGCGGGACGCGTACCTGACCGCGCTGCGCAGAGCGGACGCAGGAGACTACGGCACCCTCGGCGAACTGATCGCCCGGGCCATGGAGGACAACCTCAACCGCTTCATCGTCCCCAACGTCGCCGGCCCCGCGAGGATGGTCCCGCTCGCCGCGCTCGTCGACCAGGAGCTCTCCCTCGCAGCGCTCCGACAGGCGGCCCAGCGTGGTCGCCTGAACGCCGCACAGGGCTCCGACGGAGTTTGGCGCTCCTCGCGCAAATCCGTCGCGGCCTACAAGGCCGCGAAACATCAACGGAGGCCCCGCTCCACAGCATGACGCCCGACACCGGAATGCGGACACCGGGTGTGCGGTTTGATGGGGGTATGGCATCTCGTGCACGTGTACGCGCCCCCGAGTTGGTCGGGGCAGGCGGTTGGCTGAACACCGGCGGCAGGGAACTCACGCTCGCCGACTTCCGGGGCAAGATCACCGTCTTGGACTTCTGGACGTTCTGCTGCATCAACTGTCTCCATGTCCTGGACGAACTCCGCGAGTTGGAGGAGAAGCACCGCGACACCGTGGTGATCGTCGGCGTCCACTCCCCCAAGTTCGTGCACGAGGCCGACCACCAGGCCGTGGTGGACGCCGTCGCCCGGTACGAGGTGCACCACCCGGTGCTGGACGACCCGGCGCTCGCCACCTGGAAGCAGTACGCGGTGCGGGCCTGGCCGACGCTGGTGGTGATCGACCCGGAGGGGTACGTGGTCGCCCAGCACGCCGGCGAGGGGCACGCGCACGCCATCGCCCGGCTGGTCGAGGAGCTGGAGGAGGAGCACGCGGCCAAGGGCACCCTGCGCCGCGGCGACGGCCCGTACGTGCCGCCCGAGCCCACCGCGGGGGATCTCAAGTTCCCCGGCAAGGCCGTGCGGCTGCCGAACGGCCACTTCCTGGTCGCCGACTCCGGCCACCACTCGCTGGTCGAGCTGGCCGAGGACGGCGAGAGCGTCGTCCGCCGGATCGGCGACGGCGTGCGCGGCCTGGTCGACGGCGCCGCCCCCCGGTTCAGCGAGCCGCAGGGGCTGGCCCTGCTCCCGGCGGGCTCGGCCTACGACGTGATCGTGGCCGACACCGTCAACCACGCGCTGCGCGGCGTCCGGCTGGCCGACGGCAGCGTCGAGACCCTGGCCGGTACCGGCCGGCAGTGGTGGCAGGGCTCCCCGACCGAGGGCCCGGCCCGCGAGGTGGACCTCTCCTCGCCGTGGGACGTCGCCTGGTTCGACGGCAAGGTCTGGATCGCCATGGCCGGTGTCCACCAGCTCTGGGCGTACGACCCGGCCACCGGCACCGTCGGCGTCGCGGCCGGCACCACCAACGAGGGCCTGGTCGACGGCCCCGTCGCCGAGGCCTGGTTCGCCCAGCCGTCCGGCCTTGCCGTCTCGGCGGACGGCGAGCTGCTCTGGGTGGCCGACTCGGAGACTTCGGCCCTGCGTTCGGTTTCACGTGAAACAAAGACGGTCCGGACGGCCGTGGGCACCGGCCTGTTCGACTTCGGTCACCGCGACGGCGCGGCCGGACAGGCGCTGCTCCAGCACCCGCTGGGCGTCACCGTGCTGCCCGACGGTTCGGTGGCCGTGAGCGACACCTACAACCACGCGCTGCGCCGGTTCGACCCGGCGAGCGGTGAGGTCACCACGCTCGCCACCGACCTGCGCGAGCCCTCCGGCGCGGTGCTGGTCGACGGCGACATCGTGGTGGTCGAGTCCGCCCGGCACCGGCTGACCCGGCTGCGGCTGCCGGAGGAGGCCGTCCGCGTCGAGTCGGTGGCGCACCGCACCCAGCGGGCCGCCACCGAGGTCGCCCCCGGTGCGTTGCGGCTGGACGTGGTCTTCTCGGCGCCCACCGGCCAGAAGCTGGACGAGCGCTACGGCCCGTCCACCCGGCTGCTGGTCAGCTCCACCCCGCCCGAGCTGCTGGTCTCCGGCGCGGGAGCGGACACCGCGCTCTCCCGCGAGCTGGTGCTCTCCGACCGGGTGACCGAGGGCGTGCTGCACGTCTCGGCGATGGCCGCCTCCTGCGACGACGACCCGGAGATCGAGTACCCGTCCTGCCACGTGCACCAGCAGGACTGGGGCGTGCCGGTGAAGCTGGCCGAGGACGGTGCCCGCCGGCTGCCGCTGGTGCTCGCCGGGATGGAGTAGCCGTCACCGGCCGGTGACGGCAGCGCGGATGGCCCCCCCCGGCCCCGGGGCGGCGGCCGCGGGGGGGGGTTTTCGAGGGGTGGGGGGGCGGGGCAAGCCGCCCAGGAAGCCCTTGACCGCCGAGCCACGCCGGGAG
>NZ_JBHYYB010000016.1:51799-122453 GCF_042752535.1 Kitasatospora sp. NPDC059327
GGCTGCGGTGGGTGCCCGCGGGTTTGGTGTCGCCGTCCCGGGCGGGTGAGGGCCGCGCGATGGGCCCGGCGGTCGCCGGGCCCTTCGCGCGCTGCGGTGCGATGAGACGGGATGCGGTGCGTGCTCAGCCCTCCAGGAAGGCCTTGACCGCGCTCGCCAGCAGGTACGGGTCGTCCGCGCCGCACAGCTCGCGCGCCGAGTGCATGGAGAGCGCCGCGATGCCGCAGTCCACCGTGCTGATCCCGAGCCGGGCCGCCGTGATCGGGCCGATCGTCGTCCCGCAGGGCATGGCGTTGTTGGAGACGAAGGTCTGCCACGGCACGCCGGCCTTCTCGCAGGCCGCCGCGAAGACCGCCCGGCCGACCCCGTCGGTCGCGTACCGGTTGTTGACGTTGACCTTCAGGATCGGCCCGCCGTTCGGCATCGGGTGGTGCCCCGGCTCGTGCCGCTCGCTGTAGTTGGGGTGGACGGCGTGGCCCATGTCGGAGGAGAGGCAGACGGTGCCGGCCAGCGCCCGGGCGCGGTCCTCCGGGCTGCCGCCGCGCGCGTAGACGCTGCGCTCCAGCACGTTGCCGAGCAGCGGGCTCTGCGCGCCGGTGTCCGACTCGCTGCCGGTCTCCTCGTGGTCGAAGGCGGCCAGCACCGGGATGTACGGCAGGTCCTCGCCGGCCACGGCGGCCAGCGCGGCGGTGGCCGCGTGCACCGAGAGCAGGTTGTCCAGGCGCGGACCGGCCAGCAGCTCGCGGTCCCGGCCCAGGTAGCTGGCGGGCTGCACGTCGTGCGTCATGAGGTCCCAGCCGGCCACGTCGGCGGGGTCGACACCGGCGCGCTGCGCGACGTACTCGATCAGCGAGCCCTCGTCGACCGGGCCGAGGCCCCAGATCGGGGTGAGGTGGCGCTGCTTGTCGAGCTTCATCCCCTCGTTGACCTGGCGGTCGAGGTGGATCGCCAGCTGCGGCACGCGCAGCAGCGGCTCGTCCAGCTGCACCAGCCGCGAGCTGCCGTCCCGCAGCGCGAGGCGGCCGGAGAGGCCGAGGTCGCGGTCGAGCCAGGTGTTCAGCGGCACGCCGCCGTAGATCTCCACGGCGACCTGCCGCCAGCCCGCCGAACCGGTGTCCGGCACCGGCTTGACCCGCAGGTTGGGCGAGTCGGTGTGGGTGCCCACGACGCGGAACGGCGTCTGCGGAACGGCGCCCTGCGGCACGTACCAGGCGATCAGCGCACCGCCCCGGATCACGTACCGGCCCCCGGCCACCGCGTCCCAGGCGTCCGTCTCGGCGACCTGCCGGAAACCCGCCTTCTCCAGCCGCTCGGCGGCGCTGGCGACCGCGTGGTACGGCGACGGTGAGGTACCGAGGAAGGCAATCAGATCATCGGTGTGCGTCCGGTCGAAGAAAGCCTGACGGGCGGCGGTCGACATGCTGCTCCTGAGTCGAGGGAGGGCTGAAACCGGATGGGGGTCGGCTTCGCACCTTGAGCATATGCCCGTACACGGACAGGACACTCGGATCCTCCCAACGGATGCAGAACGCGGACAGAAACCTGAACTGACGCCGCGCCGGACGGCGCGCACCCAGCGGTCGTGCCCGGTCGCGGACGGTCATGGCGGTCCGGAGACGGGCGTGGAACGGCGGTCCGGGGGAGAGACGGCGTGGCCGGGGGACGGCGTGGGCGGAAGCGACCGGTGGCACACCGAAGGGCCCGGTCGAGGAACCGGGCCCTTCGGTGTGAGGGTGGGGTCAGGCGGTCATCGGGGAGGCCGGCGTCAGAACGCCTGCTCCGCCAGCTCCATGATCTCGTTGTCGATGCCCTCGGCGATCAGGCGCTGCGAGGCGACGGTCGGCAGGATGTTCTTGGCGAAGAAGCGGGCCGCCGCGACCTTGCCCTGGTAGAAGGGGACGTCCTTCTCCGAGGCGCCGGCCTCCAGCTTGGCCAGGGCCACCGCGGCCTGGCGCAGCAGCAGCCAGCCGACCACGACGTCGCCGGAGACCATCAGGAGGCGGGTGGTGTTGAGGCCCACCTTGTACATGTTCTTGACGTCCTGCTCGACCGAGGAGAGGTCGGCCAGCAGCTTGCCGACGATGGCCTCCAGGTCACCGGCGGCCTGGGCGAGCAGCTTGCGCTCGGTGGCCAGGGCGTCGCCGCCCGCGGCGGAGCCGAGGAACTTCTGGATCTGCTCGGACAGCGCGGTGAGCGCCTGGCCGCCGTCCTTGACGATCTTGCGGAAGAAGAAGTCCTGGCCCTGGATCGCGGTGGTGCCCTCGTAGAGGGTGTCGATCTTGGCGTCCCGGATGTACTGCTCGATCGGGTACTCCTGCAGGTAGCCGGAGCCACCGAAGGTCTGCAGGGACTGGGCGAGCTGCTCGTAGGACTTCTCCGAGCCGTAGCCCTTGACGATCGGCAGCAGCAGGTCGTTCAGGCGCTCGGCGGCCTCGTCGTGCTCGCCGCGCAGGCGGGCGGCGAGCACGTCGTCCTGGGTGGAGGCGGTGAGCAGGACCAGCGCGCGCATGCCCTCGGCGTAGGCCTTCTGGGTCATCAGCGAGCGGCGCACGTCGGGGTGGTGGGTGATCGTGACGCGCGGCGCGGTCTTGTCCAGGAACTGCGAGATGTCGGCGCCCTGCACGCGCTCCTTGGCGTACTCCAGCGCGTTGAGGTAACCGGTGGAGAGGGTGGCGATGGCCTTCGTGCCGACCATCATCCGGGCGAACTCGATGATCTTGAACATCTGGCGGATGCCGTCGACCTTCTCGCCCAGCAGCCAGCCCTTGGCCGGGTGCTTGGCACCGAAGGTCATCTCGCACGTGTTGGAAGCCTTGAGGCCCATCTTGTGCTCGACGTTGGTCGCGTAGACACCGTTGCGCTCGCCGAGCTCGCCGGTCTCCCAGTCGAAGTCGTACTTCGGCACGATGTAGAGGCCGAGTCCCTTGGTGCCCGGCTTGCCGCCCTCGGGGCGGGCCAGCACCATGTGGATGATGTTCTCGGACATGTCGTGCTCGCCCGAGGTGATGAAGCGCTTCACGCCCTCGATGTGCCAGGAGCCGTCCTCCTGCTTGATCGCCTTGGTGCGGCCGGCGCCCACGTCCGAACCGGCGTCGGGCTCGGTCAGCACCATGGTGGAGCCCCAGAGGCGGTCGGTCATCCGCTTGGCGACCTCCAGCTGCTCCTCGGTGCCCTCCTCGGCGATGACACCGGCGAAGGCCGGGCCGGAGGAGTACATCCAGATGGCCGGGTTCGAGCCGAGGATCTGCTCGGCGAAGCCCCAGATCAGCGAGGACGGGGTGACCTGGCCGCCGATGGACTCCGGGATGCCCAGACGCCACCACTCGGCGTCCATGAAGGCCTGGTAGCTCTTCTTGAACGAGGCCGGGATCGGCGCGGTGTTGGTCTCCGGGTCGAAGACCGGCGGGTTGCGGTCGGTGTCGATGTACGACGCGGCGAGGTCGTTCTCGGCAAGGCGCGCGATCTCGCTCAGGATGTTCTTCGCGGTCTCGACGTCCATGTCCGCGAACGGTCCGGTGCCGTAGACCTGCTCGCGGCCGAACACCTCGAAGAGGTTGAACTCCACGTCCCGCAGGTTGGACTTGTAGTGACCCATCGCCGTTTTCTCCGGTTCGTCGCTTCCGGGAGACCGCCGCGTTCGGGCGCCCCGTACCCACCAGTAAGCATCATGATGCTACCCAGCGGTAACTTGTTTCAAGCCCCTGGCGATGAATCCCCTATGAACGTGGTCACGTCCCACAAGCCGGGAGGGCCACTCCTTGTCAGGATCAACGCCAGCACAGGCGGCTGCGCTCCCGATAGCCTGTCCGTGTGTACGGCTATGACCAGAACGCATACCCGGGCGATCCCTACCAGCAGCAGGCGGGACCGCAGCCGGGCATGAACGGCATGCCCGGCCCCGGCCCGTACGGCGAGCAGCCGCAGGCGTCGCAGCAGCAGCAGTCCCTCTACCCCGAGCCGTCCCCGCCGTCACTGGCGGACGCCGTCCGGGCCTTCACCACCGGGTCGATGGCGGTGGAGGACTTCCAGGCCATCTTCATCACCTCCAAGGTGCACTGCCCGCGCGGCGACCGCCCCGGGTTCCTGGCGCTGCACAACACGCCGACCCCGGTGATCCCGATGTTCAGCTCCCTGAAGGAGCTGCGCCGCTACGCCGGCAAGGACTCCAAGCACTTCACGGTCACCGGCGCCGAGGTGCTCGACCTGCTGCCGACCGGATACGGCTTCGCCCTGGACATGGAGGGCGAGCACCGGATGGTGTTCGACGCCAAGGCGGTCGAGCAGATGGTCGACTTCACCATGCGCCGCATGTACGGCTGACCGGTCCGCGCGTACGCCCGACCGGCCCGCGCGGCCGGCGACGGCGCCCGCGCGGCCGGCGGTCCCGTTCCGGCCGCGCGGGCGCCCCCGGGCCACACCCTCCGACCCGGCCCCGGCGCCGCCGCCTCCATATAGTTCAACGTTCAACTTGCTTCTTGTTGAGGATTGAACTAATCTCGTGGACGTAGGCCAGAGGAACCCCCCGAAGGAGGCCGACATGCCCGCCGTGACCGTCGAAAACCCGCTTGTTCTGCCGCGTATCGCGGCTCCCGCCGAAGGCTCCAGCCCGCGGCCGGTGCTGGCAGTGTCCACCGCCCCCAGCGGCTTCGAGGGCGAGGGCTTCCCGGTCCGCCGCGCCTTCGCGAAGATCAACCAGAAGTACCTCGACCCGTTCATCATGATGGACCAGATGGGCGAGGTCGACTATGCCGCTGGGGAGCCGAAGGGAACCCCTTGGCATCCACACCGGGGCTTCGAGACGGTCACCTACATCATCGACGGCACCTTCATCCACCGGGACTCCCACGGCGGCGGCGGCGTCATCACGGACGGCGACACCCAGTGGATGACGGCCGGCTCGGGCCTGCTCCACATCGAGACCCCGCCCGAGTCGCTCGTCATGTCCGGCGGCCTGTTCCACGGGCTGCAGCTCTGGGTGAACCTGCCCGCCGCCGACAAGATGATCGCGCCGAAGTACCAGGACATCCGCGGCACGAACGTGAAGCTGCTCGCCTCCTCCGACGGCGGCGCGCTGGTGCGGCTGATCGCCGGTGACATCGCCGGCCACCAGGGCCCCGGCGCCACCCACACGCCCATCACGATGATCCACGTGTCGGTGAACCCCGGCGCCCAGGTCACCCTGCCCTGGCGGTCCGACTTCAACGGCCTGGCGTACGGCCTGGCGGGCACTGGCTCGGCGGGCGAGGAGCGGCGCCCGTTCCACATGGGCCAGTCCGTGGTCTTCGGCGACGGCGACTCCCTCACCATCCGGGCGGACGACACCCAGGACTCCCGAAGCGCCAACTTCGAGGTCGTCCTCCTCGGCGGCCTCCCCATCCGCGAGCCCGTCGCCCACTACGGCCCGTTCGTCATGAACAGCCACGCCGAACTCCAGCAGGCCATGGAAGACTTCCAGGCCGGCCGCCTCGGCACCATCCCCCCCGACGCCAACTGACCCGTACCGCCACGCCAGACGAGGCCCCGACCGCACTCCGCGGCCGGGGTCTCGCCATGCCATGCACCGAGCACCTTGAGCCCGGTCCCCAGCCCGAGGTCTCCTGCCCGGACAGCCAAAGCCCCAACCACGCCTAACGGCGACAGGGCAGCGGGCAGGCTGGGACGGCGAAGTCACCCGGTGTCGGGCCGACGTCCGAGCGCATCGGACAGCCCGCCACTATCCAATCATCGACTGATCACTTGCGATCCGATACAGCCGTCCACCTCACTAAATATTTCGGCACATGATCGATCGCCGGAGACTAATCGACCAGCCTGGGCAGTCCGATCCAGCCGTCGATATGGTTCGCACATGGCCGATGTTTCTCATGAGAGGCATGGAGTCCCGCTCGAAGCGTATGAATTGACTCGGCGAGATCATGCTTCACAGAAATCCTCAGACCAGATCCGTGATGCCGTCAACAAGCAGATGGAAAAGTGGCAAGCCGAGGAGGAGGCGGATCCGAAGCTCAGGGAGCAGCGCAACGCTCACCGCAAAAAGGGGCTTGAGATGCTGGGGGCGTTCAAGAACCCAGATCACCAGATCATGCGCTGGCGCGTGCGTCTCTACTGCGGCCACATCGTGGAGAAGAAGCGCCACTGCACCATGGCTAATCCCAGGATGCACGGATCATCGTCAATGCGGTGCCCGGATTGCGGCAAGGACCCCTCGGACATCGTGGCCTACGAGCCACTCGGGCTTGTAGCGGAACCACCGAATCCCAGAAAGCCCCCCGCTCAAGCCCCCAAGAGTAACCGCCTCACCCGCACCCAGCTTGAACAGCGTATCGCGGCGTTGGAGGCCGAGAATACGCGACTCAAGACCGCGCAGGGTTCCTGAGGCCAGCTGCACGGAACCATGGTCTACTGCGCCACCTCACGGCGGCCCCCTTCCATTTCCGGCCGATAACGGTCCTGGGAAGCGGTAGCGCGGCAGGGCGCCGCTTTGGCTCAATAGGTGCGTGGAGATCAACGAGAACTGGGCCTATCGTGCCCAGCCCAAGCTGCTCGGTGGCACTGTCCGCCGTGTGGAGATCGTCCGAGTGGGAGACCCGCGTCGGTCGGCCCAGGTGCATGTCCGGTTCCTCGAAGGGGAGGAGGCCGGGCTGCAGGAGTGGGTGGCGCAGGCATCACTGGTCGCCCGGTGGGCCGACGTTGAGGCATTCCGTGCTGACGATGCTGCGGAGCTGAGGCTGACCGAGGCGTCCCGGCAGGTGCGCAAGAGCCCCGAGTTCGAGGCGGCCCGGACGATCCTGGGGTTCGTCCGCCCGAAGAGCCAGGTCCGGCTGCGCAAAGGCGTGGCTGATGCCGGCGTGTTGGAGCTGGCAGACCTGGATGCCACAGCACAGCGTCTGGGCCTCGATCCGGCCGAGCTGCGCGCCGATCCGATGGTCTACGAGAACCACTCCGGGCTGAGCCTGGCGGGCTGGCCAGTCGTCGAGCGGATCGCCCGGCGCGTTGCGGAAACGCTGGCCGAGGGGATCCTGCCGGAGGTCGACCGCCGGCAGGAGTCCGTGGACCGCGAGCGGGCCGTTCCGTCACGGCACTCCTGGGAGCGCCGCCGGGACGACGGGAAGCTGAAGGCCGAGGACGACGCCCTCCGCACCATCCGCGAGTGGTGCGGCCAGGAGCGGGTGGACCGCTACGACGAGCTGCTCGCGCTTCGCGAAGAGGTGGAGCGGCTGAACACCCTGATCGAGCGGGCCGTGAAGGCGTTGCGCGAGCGCGGGCACGGCGTCATCGCCTCCACCATTGAGCGCGACCTTGGGGTCCGTATTTCCAGCCTTGGTCCCGAGGTGAGGCGCTGAGGTCGCGCCAGGGGTCTGGCTGGTGGGGTGGCTGGGCAGGTTCAGCCGGCGGTGTTTCCTTGACGGGCCGGTGCGGGCTCCAGCCCTTGAGGAAGGGGCGCAGAGCCTCGTCAGTGGGTTCGGTCTCGAAGTCCTCGACGCCGAGCCCTCGGCCGGGCGACGTCGGGTCGATCCTGTCGGCCTCTTCCTCCCCCCACTTGGCCCACTGACGCAGACGCTCGGCCTCCGCGACGGACGTGGCGCGGGATACGGATTCCTCCAGCTCCGCGCAGAACCGGCGGATCTCAGCCGCAGCACGCCACCGGTCCAGGGCCGCCCCGAAGGTCTCCGCCCGCGCAGCCTCGGCGGCGTGGACCTTGGCGGCGGCGATGGCTTTCTCCCACTTCCGCTGCTTGCGCTCCTTCTCCTCGGCCTCCAGTCGTCGCCGCTCGGTCTCCGCCCGTTCCCGCTCCTCCTTGAGCCGTCGTTGCTCGGCCTCGTACGCCAGACGGTGCGTTTCCTGCTCCTCGGCACGTGCTCTCAGGGCACGGAAGGCAGCCCCGATCTGTTCCTCCAGCTGACGGCTGGGTGTGTCTCCGCACTGCTTCGTCCAGGCGTGGGCGCGGTTGTAGCTGTGGTGAGGTTCGACCAGGTAGAGGTCGAGCTCGCCGGACGGCTCGGATCGGTGGGCGGGCGTGACCCGTTGCCAGTCGTAGGTCTTGCGTCGCCCCTTGGGGGCGGGAACGTACTTGGCGTGCCTCTGCCGCTCCTTGAATTCGATCTCCCAGGTCTTGCCGTGGACGTTGAGCATCGGCCTGACCTGGCGCCGCTTCTTCAAGATCGTCACGTCCCCGTGCCTCGACAGGGCTTCCTCTGCGATCAGACGGACGATCGACAGGACGCGTGGGAGCACGTCTTCGGAGATCTCGAAGGCGCTGTGGTCGGCCTTGATCGCCGCGATCACGTCGTCGACGTCCGTGATGACCCTGCTCCGCTGGAGGCGGATTCGGTTCCACTCGGTCTCGTCGAGCCCGTTCGTCCGCAGCAGGCCGAGGAAGAAGTCGCCCTTCTCCCGTCCGCTGTACTTCAGCTGGTAGCCGTCGGGCGCGTACTCGCGAGCGGCGTCAAAGGCCCGCCGTAGCCGCGCACGTTCCTCGGGAGACGGATCCGAGATACGCAGGAAGCGCCCGGCCTGCTGAACTTGCTCGATCAACGCCGGCCCAGCCACCGAGCGAGGAGGTGGCAGCGGGCGGGCGGGACGGGTAGGCGCCACCGACTTCGGGCTCATGGCCCCTTCGCCCGGCTGAGCGTCCTGCCGGACGACCTTCGTAGCCGGTTCCTGAACCTGGCCTCGCTCAGCAGTCCGACCGACCTTCTTGGCCGGCTGGTCCGGGTGATGGCCATGGTCCAGATAGAACCGTCCAACGTCGGTGATCTCTGCCCGCCACTTCGTGTCAGCAGCCTTCGGCATGAGGATGAGCCCGCGGCCCTTGAGTGCCCGTGCCGTAACGGCGAGCGCGGGTTCGTCCGAGGTTACGGGTTCGACACCCGCACTGATACGAGTCAGGAGAGCGAGCTGACGCTCGTTGAGAGGAGTCCAGCGGTGCATACCGCCGTGGTACCGCCTCCCTTCCGTCCGGCACAAGCCGATTGATCAAATCTGCCGAGAAGAGGACCGCTCGGCACCCGCACTGCGGCTTTCGAGGCGTGGCTCTATTGCAATGAAGTCTTCATTGGACTTCCATGGCTGTATGCCTCTTCCCTTGCGCACAATCGACCCGGCGCGATTGGTGTCCAGACGTGTCGAGCTGGGGCTAACACGCGAAGTGCTGGCTGCGAGGGCTGGGGTCTCATCTCGGATGATCTTCTTCTACGAGGAGGGCCGGCACACGCCCACTCCGCCTCGACTGGAGCAGTTGGCATCCGCTCTCGGCTGTGAGGTGGATGCGCTCACCGGGGCTCCGCAGGGACAGGAGACCCTGGTCGATCTAAGGTATGCCGCTGGGCTGACGCTGGAACGGGTCGCCGAGCTTCTGCGGGCGTCGGCGCCAGGCCGTCAGTTGTCTGTCTCGGCGCCCAAGATCTCTGCACTGGAGAAGGGGCTGCAAGTCCAGGGGCGGCACTGGCAGGACCCCGAGGCGACGGGGCGGCTTCTTGCCCCCCTGGCGAAGGCGTACGGAGTCCCGGTACGGATGGTCCTGGACGCTTGGATGCGCACGAGGCCGGACGAGCAGCCTCCAACCTTGGTCACCAAGCGGAAGCAGGAACCTTCACGGGCGGCGTTGGCGACGTGGGAGTCGCTGAATGAACGCCAGCAGGTCTACTTGGGCGAGATCATGCGGGACGACCGCATGACGGAGACCGAGATGTGGATGCGCCGGGTCCAGCGGCTGCCTGTGCCGAAGGCCGCCGAGTGGCGCAAGTTGCCGCTGACGCTCAAGGCCGCGCCTTCTCTTGTCGGGTACACCCGGTTGCAGGAAAGGCTGCGCCAGCATGGTGTGCACGACCCGGGAGCCGGACAGACGGTGCACGCGCTGGAGCGGAGAGGTTTGCTCGTGGTCACTGAGGATTCGGTCGAGCACCCTGCTACCGGAGAGGTCGGCCGGGTACTGGTCGAGATCACCCGACGGGGCCGTGCGGCTGCGCGTGCTGGGCTTGGCGAACCGCGGGAGCCGGACCCTGCGGCCCATCTGCTGTCGGAGTGGCTCTGGGGGGTTCTGGTGCGTGTTGCAGCCGCTGAGCCCGCCGGGTTGGAGGACGACCAGTTGGCCGGCCGCTCACTGTTCTTCATCGGTGTGGGTTATCGAGGCAGGGCTGGGGGGCAGCCGAGCCGCGGCCTGGTGGACTCGGTGCCCGTCATGGCCCCCGGGGGAACGCATGTCGCTGAGTACCGCTGGCGGCTTACCCAGCTCGGTCGGCGTCACGTGGTGGAGTACCTCGATGTCTACCGAGAGCTCTACCCGCGCGTCAATACCACAGGGCTCGACATGCGTGCGAACAAGATGCCGTAAGTGAGCGTCTTTTCTTCACTGGTGGCGTGTTTGTCGTAGGTGCCCCGTACGCTCCGGATCGTGACGAGTCCTTTGGACGATGGTGCGCAGGCGCTCGATGACGACCGGGTCCGCTACCTGGTGACCCGAGCTGCGCTGCGCGCTGCGAAAGCGATGACCGCGCCGGGCCTGGAACCTCAGCAACGCCTGACGACCTTGATGGAGTGTCACGGCATGCTGCATGCGGCACGCGGCCCGGATAGCCCCCTTGCCTTCGGAGAGTTCAGACGGGCACTCAGAGGGGACCTGGCGGTCCTGCTGCCCAAGGGCGTCAGGCCCCTGGATCTGGACGGGATGCTGGTCGTCGACCAGGACGGACAGGTCACCGAAGACGCCTTCGACCTCGATCTTGAGCAGCAGATGCTGCTGCACACGCTGCGCAAGCTCGACACGTTCGCCGGTGTCGTCAGCGACCGGGACCTCCAGTCGGAGATCGACCAGGAGACGGCCTTCACACTGCTGCGCAAGCAAGGTGAGCAAACCGTGTACGAGGCCGGCCGCAAGGATCTGATCCGTTGCCCTGCAGGGCCCGTCGACCAACTGTGCGAGCTGCGGCTGCCCCCGCTGGTCGCAGATTTCTATCGGGAGATTCCCTTCGACTCCGTCTATCGGGGTTGGTGGTTCCCATGCCCCGTCTGCAGATGGCCGATGCGGGTCGTCGTCCGGAGGAACGCGGGAACCTCCGTAGGAGCCGCGCGCTGCTGGCACACGCCCCACGCGGATATGGGGGCCTCCTACCTCTTCCGGCTGCCGGCAGACGGCAGTGCACCAGAGTTACTGCCGGAGCCCGCACCGCCTCGTCCGGAAGGTCGTGAGGCGGTCCTCTATCCGGATCTTGGAGAAGTCCCGCAGGCTCTGCCCGCAGAGGGCCACAAGGCCGTCACCCGAGGCATCTGGCGCTACACGACTGTTCCCGGTCTGCCCGAACTGGCCTTGTACGACCGGCTGACGGAGCGCGGGCTGAAGGTCTCGCTGTGGCCGGGCCTGGACGCCTACGACCTGCTGATCGAGGTCGGCCCGAAGCGGGGCAAGAAGACGACGTTCAAAGTCGACGTCAAGGACTACACCTCGGCCACGGTTTTGGGGAGCCTCGTCCATGCCCAGGAGGGTGACCGGGGTGGCGCCGACTGGCTGGTGGTGCCGGACTACCGGGCCCGCCAAGTCCCCCTACTGTCGGGGGTGTGCGCGAAGTACGGGGACATGCAGGTCGCGACCGCCTCTGAGTTCGGCGAGTTGGTCTGCGAGAAGGCCGGGGTGAACTGGACATGAGTGACCTGCCCATCGAGGAAACCGCGGTATGCACCGCACTGGCCCTCGCCGGCCACTACTTCCCGTTAGCGGTCGACGGCGAATCCCGCACCGCCGCTCCCTTCGCCGAGGCAGCGTTCCTGCTCTCGGGGACGTACCAGGCGTGGGACCGCTGGAAGATGCTGCCTCATGAGGAGAAGCGGCGGATCGCCGCGGTCTGCTCCATCGCGCCGGGTGAACTCGCCGACGTTCGGAAGTTCTCGGTGGCAGCGCGTTCCCTGCTGGCGGGGCTGATCGGGGAAGCTCCAGGGGACGCATCGGTCATGGCTCCCTTCGAGACCGTGGGCGACAACCCCTTCACGGCCGATGCCGCGTTTCCACGACTCGGAGGCGATCCGCTCGGCTACGTCGACCGTCTGACTGCCCGTTTCCGGCGCCCGAGCGCTCGGCCGAGACCTCCGGAGTTCGCCGGCCCCGGCACGTGGTTCACCGGGGAGATCTTCGTCAAGGACGTGGGCCAGATCCACGGACGCCTGACGATCCCCACCTACCCCCAGTTCACCGAGGCGCTCAGCCACGAAAGCCTCCCCCACCTCTCGACCGTCCCGTACATGGCCGACCTCCGTATCCCCACGCCCGATCTGCTCGACCTCGCCGAGCAGATCGACGAGCGCTACCCCGAAGACAAGCGCTACCTGCGCCACACCCTCGGGCAGCTCTTCGACGCGCTGAAGACCACGGACACCATGTCCCCCACCGAAGCTCTCGCGCTGACCGCCGGCGGCATGGAGATCTTCAACGCGCCGACCGGCACCGGCAAGAGTGTGATGGTCCGCGTCATGGCCGCCTGGTTCGCCGCCCGCAACCTGCGCGTCACGATCGTCCTGCCCGACATCAAGGCATGCCTTGCCATGACCTGGAACGTGCGCCAGGACCTGGCCCACCTTCACCGGTCCAAGGTCATCGAGCACGAGGCCACGTGCGCACACTTGATGTCGTCATCCGGCATGCACGACCGCGCGCTCAAGCTCGCCTCTCTGATCAACGAGGACCCGGACGCGCCCGGCGAGTGGGGCGAACGCGCCGAACGCGACGTCGATCCCCTGGCGTACGGATGCGCCCTGAAGACGTTCCTGGAAGCCACCGGGGACTATCCGCCGGGGCGTGAGCCCTGCCTGTCGCTGCACCGACAGGGTGTCGGGGCTGCGGCCTGCCCTTGGATCCCGACCTGCGGCAGGTACGCTCCCGTGTACGAGGCGGCCGACGCCAACGTCGTCGTCATGAATCACTACGTGTTCATGCAGGGCAACCTGCGGATCGGCGTCAACCTCGACGGTCGGCCCGTACGCAGCATGACCGCAGCCGAGTTCGCACTGAGGACCTGCCACGCTGTTCTCATCGACGAGGTCGACCAGTTCCAGTCCCGGGCCGTCGACAAGTGCGCGAGCGAGATCATCCTGCACTCCCGCCGGCACTGGTCGGCCGCGCCGCAGGAGATGGACACCGACGCCAAACGGCTACGCATCGACGACGAGCACAACCTGCTGCCCGCTGTCAGCCACGTCCGTCTCATGGCCGAGTTCCTCCTGCTCAGCATCTGTAAGAACGCCCTCAGCCTGCACGCCACGGAGGACGACCGGGCCCAGGAGCGCATCCCCGACCAGACCAGTACCCGCTGGCACCTGGCACGTGGGCGTGACCGTACCCTCCTCCGGCTGCTGTGGTCGCCAACAGAGACGGGCGACGGTGCAGACATCCCGGCTGAGCTCTTCCAGCAGCTCAACGCCCTCATGCCTACCCGCTATCAGCGCCGCGATCCGCTCAACCGACAGGCGAGCCTGCTCGACCCCGATTGGCATGACGTCAGGGAAGCGCTCAGCGCGCTGGTGGCGCCTCGCGGCGAGCACCTGCTGGACGCCGTCAAGATCGAACTTCACGGCCTGCTCGAGCCCAGCGTCAAGGACCCGCACAGGCGTGCGCAGGCGGTCAACCTGCTGGTCACCCGGACTGCCATGATCGAGTTGGACGAGGCGTTGTCCGCCCTCCAGGAGAAGGCCCACGACTACCGCTCCTCCGGTCTGCGTTCGGCCCAGAAGATCGTGGAGAACCTGCAGGCGACTGCGATCTCCGCCGTTCTGCCGCTCGGCATGCTGGGGCAAGCCATCACCGGCTACCGAGTCACCGGACTCGATGACAAGGAGAAGAACGCGGCCCTGGTCGCCCAGACCATCGCCGGTGACCCGCACACCTTCACCGCCGAGCTGGGTGGGATCGTGTCCCTCATCCTGGCAGGCGTCGAACGGCCAGTAATGGGGCTGTCGGCCACCGCCTACTTCCCCCAGGCAGTCCGAGAGCACCTCCACGCCCCGGTGCGCTGGTGGATGACCGACGCCCAGGCCAACTCCATCCGGGCCAGGAAACACCGCATCGACTATGGCGAAGGCCACCCCCTGTTCGGAGAACCGATCAAGGTCTCCGGCACCCACCCCAGCCGTAAGAAGGACGCGCTCATCGAGCTCGGCGGCAACCTGTACGACCAGTACATCCACCGCGAACTCGAACGGACCGCTGCCAAGGACCCGGATCGGGCACACGTACTGGTCGTCGCCAACTCCTATCAACAGTGCGCGTGGCTCGCCCGCGGAATCGCTCAGGCCGGGCAGTACGACGGCGGACTATGCCTGGCTGTCCGCGCGGAGAACCGGCACGGTGCCGACCCCGAACTGCCCAGGGAGACCGTGGCCGTACGCCTGACCGCCGAGGAGTTCGAGGACTTCCCCAATCACGGCAAAATCCTCGTCGTTCCGCTGTCGCTCATCGCCCGCGGGCTCAACATCGTCAAGGGCACCCGCTCAGCGGTCCGATCCGTCTACCTGTGCGTGCGCCCCCTCGCACTGCTCAACGAACCCGCCGAGATGTACGGCAGCATCAACGCCGCCGGGCTGCGTGCCCTGTCGGCCGGCGGTATCTCCGACCCGTCGCAGGCCCTGGCCGGTGCCCGCGCGGCGGCATGGGACCGCCTGGCGCTCCTCCTGCGCACAGCCCCACAGTTCACGGCGATGCACAAGTCCCTCCAGGAGGAGGTCGTCGCGGGCATGATCGTCGACCTCATCCAGCTCGCCGGTCGCGCCCGTCGCGGCGGCACCGAAGCCGTGCTGCACATGGTCGACTACGCCTTCCACGAGGACACCTGGAGCGCCGACCTGGAGACCGTCCTTCGGCGCATCCACTCCCAGTGGCCGCCTGACGTGCGACGACGCATGAACGACCTGTACGGAGAGGCGCTCAACGCTTTCCTCTCCTACGCCGGCATCGACCCCCACTGACCCTGGGCACCCGGGCAACCGACGAGACTCACAAGAAAGAAGAAGAGACCACGTGACCGAGCAGGACCCCGCACCGGGCAACCAGGACCGCGCACCCGGCAAGTACCTCAACACCCTCGCCTTCCGCTGCACCCCCGAGCTGGTCGGCGATGCCGTTGTCCACGTGCGGCACTTCGACGAAGCGACCTGGAAGCTCTGGGACGACTTCGACCACCTGTGCAAGAAGAAGTTCAACAACGACTCGGCCCAGGCCCCCTACTCCATCGCCACCACCGTCCTGAGCATGATGAGCGGCGGCTACGTCTACTTCGACCCGGACCGCCGCGCCCCGTTCCTCGCCTCGCTCCGCCCGGTCGACAGCAAACTGCTCCGCCGCGTCTTCACCCTCACCCACTACCTGGCCCTCGGTCAGGACGTCAGCACGATCGACATCACCACAGCGCCCGAACTGGCCAAGCGGATCGCCGACACCCCAGAGCGCACGCACCTGCTGGCCGAGTACCTCCAGCCCACCAGCAACACCCAACCCAGTGCCCCCAACTGGCTCTTCAGCACAGTCGCCTGGGAGCTGTCCCGACGCTTCGCCGCTGAGCGCTGGGCGATCTCCGACAGCAAGTCCATCCAACTACGGGCGGACACGACGGGCGGCCTGGTCGCCTTCGACGACCCCTGGCAGAACGAACAGGGAGGCCGCTTCGCCCTATCCCGGACCGCACTGAAGCTGAAGACCCTGCCCAACGTCGCCAACCCCGTACTGCTGCTGAGTTCCCGGGTGACCCGCATCTCCTCCTCCCTCGTCTTCTCCACCACCGCCCTCGCGGAGCAGCCCGGCCCGGACAACCCGCTGCTGGAGGTCAAGCTCAACGGTCGCGGTGGCGCCCGCACCATCAACCGCCTCGCTCTCCAGGCGCTCGGCCGGCTGGAGATGGACTACTCGATCCTGCGCACCATCGACGAACGTTCGAAGCGGGAGCAGAAGCTCCTCGCCGACGCGAAGGAAAAGAAGGAAGCAGCCCGCTTCCCCCGCGAGCACCCCGGACACGTCTGGCCCATCCTGCCGAAGAACTTCTCCTTCCCCATCGGCACCGGCACCGGCATGCACCACCTTCGGCTCCTGCACCAGCACTTCACCAACGTCTTCGCCGACCACGCCGAGCCCCTGGAGATGCTCGAGGTGCGGATGAGCCTCCCGCACCGCCCCACCGACCCGGAGAACATCTCCAAGCAGGAGTACCTGCGCCGCAAGGCGGAGCGCGAGCAGCATCCGGATCCGAAGACGCTCGGCCCGATCCGCCAACGCGGCAGCCTCTTCCCCACCCCGGAGTCCATCTTCGCCTCCGTCGAAGCTGCCGGCTTCAAGAAGCTGCGTATCGTCTGCCTGTGGTACCGGGACGAAACCCGACTGCGGATGCTCGACACCTTCTGCAAGACCTTCGGCCTCGCGCCGGAGGGCCTCGACCCGCGCGGCGGCGACGAGCTCAGCCTGTACGGAGACCACATCACCGCCGTGTTCCATCAGGCCGGCGACTTCCTTGAACCTGGGCCCTCCGGTGGCCGCAAGGAGGCGCTGGCGGCCACCGGAGCCGCGCGTCGGTCCCAGGACGGGGTGCTTGTCGGTGCCTGGTGCGAGACCGAGATCCCCACAGCGGCCGACGCCGACGGCGGCGGTGAGGCGAGCCTCGACGACCTCGACGCCAAGCCCCAGACCAGGAAGATCCTCGCTGACCTCGATGTCCCGACTCAGTACCTCCGAGGCAAGGACGAGAAGGGCGTTATCAAGCCCAAGGCGAAGGACCACCCCGCCGAGATGGCCCTCCTCGACCTCTACCGCTCGCTTGGCGTCATCGACGACCGCATCGCCAATGCGCTGCAACCCGAGAAGGCGGGCTATCCGGTCGACCGCATCGCCCACGTCGGCATCCACGTAAGGCAGCAGAACAGGCGCAAGGGAGAGTTCGGCCAACCCAAGGTGGTCATCACCGCCTCGGCCCTCGTGCCCCCGGCGGTTGCCGGTGGCACCTGGACGATGCTCGGTTGGAGCTCCACCCGGCCTGTATGGCAGCCCTACCGCCTGGCACAGCCGGCCTTCCACGCCAGCGCCTACCCCGAGGGCACCGGCGACAAGAAGACCTACCGGCAGCGCTGGGACGACGCGGCCGAGACCGTCGAGCGCGCCCTCGCCGACCTGTCCGAGGAACTGGACGACACCCCGTACGTCGTCACCGTGGACGAGCTCGCTTCACGACGGATGTGGGACGGGCTGCAGAACATGCGTCTCGGCAGCTCTCCCGAGAAGCGCAACAGCCGCTACTGGCTTCCCGGTAGCACCCTGAGCCGTGACGAGCGGCCCCAGGCCGTCATCCGTATCAACGTCAGCGACGAGGAGGTACCTCAACCGGTCAGCACGACCCGGATCGCCAAGGCCAAAGGCGGCGACCCCGTGGAACAGGACACCGCGACCACGCTCTACCAGGTCACCACGGACTTCGGCGCCCCGGTGTGGATCTTCTGCAACGTGCCACGCGCCTTCGACGGGGACGGCGCAGGCCGGCTTGGATCCAAGTACACCCGATGGGACGCGAAGCCCTCCGTCTTCTCCGACAAGAAGGAGGAGCGACGCAAGGGTGAGATGCCCCAGAACTGGTACTCCATGACGGCCAACGAGATCTACCCGCTCGCCTGCGCCGAGGGTGTCTCCGAGGAGGCTCTCGCCATCACCACAGCGAAGCTCTCCCACCAGGCCCAGTTCTGGGACGGACGCTCCCGCTTCCCCCTCCCTCTGCACGCCGCGAAGCAGATGGACCTCGACCACCCGCAGTACCGGCGCACTGCCGCACCGGAGGAGAAGCCGCTCGCGGAACCAGGTGCTGAGGAAGCACCAGTCAATGGAACAGAGGATTAGCGTAGGTCTGGGGGACTGTAACGACGAGGCCCGGCAGCCGTCGCAGCTTGCCGCGCCTCTGTCCGGTCGTCAGTCGACGAGGTAGTGGGCTTCGATGTAGGCCACGGTGGAGTCGTACGGTTCCCCCACCGGCTTCAGCGTGTACCGGCGGAAGACTGCGGCGGTGGCGCGGCGGGCGCCCCGGTTACGAGCGTCGGCATTGTCCCACGACCGGGCGAGAGTGCGAGTAACCACCTGGTCAATCTCCTCGGCCAGATTCCTCTCGGTGACTGTGAGGCCGGACGGTGCGTGGTCGTGGATGATCCGCGACAGGACACCCACGTGGTCGTCGTCCAACACAACGACGGCCGTGTTGGGGTGCTTCTCGGCGTCCACGACGGCGCGGGCGATCCGAAGTGCTTCGGACAGGAAGTCCAGGGCATCCTGAGCGTTCTGGATGATCCGGTCGCGCAGCAGCCTTATCCGCTCCGCGAGTGCGGTGTACTTCGCGGACCCCGGTTCGACGCCCTTGTCGAGGGCGGCCTTGATGCGGTCCAGGATCTCCGCCGCGGACGGCGGCGTCTTTTCCTGACCGTCACCCTTGTCGGGCTTGGGGCGGACGAGGGCGAGCAGCTCCTTCAGGATGACGATGCCCTGGGCGTCCAGGACGAGGGCCTCCTCCTGGGAGGCGGCCACGGAGAAGGAGTGGACGTGGGCGTTGATGATCTCCAAGACCATCGGTCCCAGCTCGCCTAGCCGTTCCTTCCTCTCCTCATCGGAGGACTTCTTGAACAGAGTCGTGTACACGGATCCGAACAGTCCGAAGCCGTCCTGGTACTTGGCGACCCGCTTGTCGGTGTTGATGAGCGGGTACAGGCGGGCCAGGAGCCGGTAGTCCTTCGTGAACACCTCGGCCGCTTCAGGGTTGGCGTCCAGGAAGATGTTGATGGCCCGTACGGACTCGTAACCGTGGACTGTGAGGTCGAGGCCGTCCACGTCCGCGAGGAGGTCTTCGATGCGGGCGAAGGTGTTGCGGAACTCGGCGACCAGCGCGGACAAGTCAGTGACGAACCCGCCGCCCTTGCCGACTCCCTTCGAGGTGGGGTCGACGACGGCCCGCTGGACCTCTTCGGCCAGGCCGATGTAGTCCACGACCACGCCGCGGGTCTTCACGAACCCGGTCGGGGATACCCAGGTGCGGTTCGGGCGGGTGATGGTCTGGAACAGGCTGTGGGCCTTCAAGGGCTTGTCCAGGTAGAGGACGCCCTCGTTCGGGGCGTCGAACCCCGTCATCAGCTTCGCGGTCACCACCAGGAAGCACAGCGGGTCGTCCGGGGAGAGGAACCGCCGCTTCTGCTCCTCCTCCTCGGCCTCCGAGAGCTGGAACGGCTTCAGGGCGGCGACTTCGTCCTTGGCATCCGAGACGGAGATGTTCACCTCGGCGGTGATCCGGGCGTGCTTCCCGACTTTGGCGAGCACCTGTGACGCCTCGAAGCCGGCCAGCAGCTCGTTGATCTTCTCCATGTATGCCACGGCCAGCTCGCGGTTGAAGGCGACGACCTGGGCCTTGAGGCCGTTGCGGTAGGCGCCGGCCAGGTAGTGGTCCACGATGTCCTGGCAGACCGCGTGGATGCGGTCGGGGTTGGCGAAGACCGAGGTGAGACGGCCGAACTTGCGGGACAGCGTCTCACGGTCGGGGTCATCGAGATCGAAGTCGTCGGCGAACTGGTCGAACTCGGCCTGCAACTCCTGGTCGTTCATCTCGAAGACGACCGGGCGCGGGTCCAGTACGACCGGCACGGTCGCCTCGTCCAACAGAGACCGGGACACCGAGTAGCGGTGCAGCACACTACCCGGGTCGGCCTCCTCGCCGAAGAGGGCGAAGGTGTCGGTGGCGAGGTTCCGTACGGGAGTGCCGGTCATGCCGAAGAACTTCGCGTTCGGCAGCGCTGCGCGCATCTGCCCGGCCAGGGACTTCTTCTTGTCGGACTGGGTGCGGTGTGCCTCGTCGACCAGCACGATGATGTTGGCCCTGGTCGACAGGTTCTCGCCGGCGTCGGCGAACTTGTGGACGGTCGTGGAGATGACACCGCGCACGTCGCCGGCCAGCAGGGAACGCAGCTTCTGGCTGGTCTTGGGCCGGTGGAAGTAGGCATCCCCCATGGCGGAGGTGAACACCCCGGCGGTGTGCCGCACGAGGTGGGTCCGGTCCGAGAGCAGGATGATCGTGGGTGAATCGGTGCGGGTGTCGGTCAGCAGCAGCGAGGCGGCGAAGACCATCAGCAGGGTCTTCCCCGACCCCTGGTGATGCCAGACCAGACCTTTCGACCCGCCCTCCAGGACCCGCTCGTGGATCAGGTGGGCGGCCTCCATCTGCGGATAGCGGGGCAGGTACTTGATGTCAGCCCCACCCCCGGCAGTGTCGAAGAGGACGAAGTTGGCGAGCATGTCCAGGATCGTGGCCGGATTCATGAGCAGCTCGACGGAGCGCTTCACGTCGGCCTGCCCTGACAGGTTCTCGTCGTCGGCGGTGGACCGGAACGGCTGCCACAGGTTCGTGGGCGCGCCGGCGGCACCGAACCGCAGCTTCAGTCCGTCGGAGGCGACGGCGAACACGTTGGGCGTAAAGAACCAGGGGTACTCGGTGACGTACACGTTGTTGATCTCGTTGGCGGCATCGACCCACCCGGACTTTGCGGTCGGTGACTTCACCTCGACCACGACCAGGGGCAGGCCGTTGACCCAGTACACGAGGTCGAAGCGGCGGGAGGTCTTGCCTGGGACGGTTATGGTCACCTCATCGGACACGACCAGCGTGTTGGCGGTCGGGTGCTCGAAGTCGATGACCTTCAGGGCGTGCCACACGCCATCGGCGTCCCGGAACTCCTTGTGTCCGCGCAGCAGGCGCAGTACCTGCTCGTTGGCCCGGACCAGTCCGCCTTCGACAGCATTGACCGTCGCGACGATTTCCTCGGCCACGGCGTCCACGTCGAACCCCCCGATCACCCCGGGGTTCAACCTGACGATGGCATCCCGCAGCTGGGAGGAAATCACTGTCTGCGTTGTCTCACGCGGCAACGCCCGCCCCGCGGTGAAGCCCCAGCCCATAGGGAGGGACCACCGGATCATCAAGTTCTGGAACTCGCGCTCCCGAATGCCCTTCGCCACAGCTCAGACCCCCAGTTAGACAGACTCAATCTCGATAGTGCGGTCCAGCAAGCCCGCCAGCAGCCCGACACGGACGCTTCGGAGGTGGTCAGCCTCGGCGCGGATTGCGGCGATCTTGGCGTCGATGGCCCACACCGATTCGATCTGGACTTGGCGCACCTCAGCGTCGGGCCAGGGAATCTCGAGCCTGTTCAGCCACCGGACTGCCAGATTCCCAAGCCCGGTGCTGCCGCTAGCGGATTCACTCATCGAGTGCTGGATCCTCGGGCTGCGGAGCACGAGGTAGAGGTAGTCCCTCGTCTCGACATCGGTAGCGTCCAGGGTGAACTGGAAGGCGGAGACCGCCGCACCGTGAGTTTCCTCTGGCGGGAGATAGACGTTGCCGATCCGCTTGCGGTTTCCGTTGGTTCGGATCATGACCAGACTCGTCGGACCGATGACCTTTGTGCGGGCCGGTAGCCCCACCACATAGGCCAGTTCGCTCAGGTCGATGGACCCGTCGGGCTTCGTGTTGGTGATCTTCAGGACCGTCCACGCTCCCTCTGACGGGACCGAAGACTCATCCTTGGCCGCCCAAGACGGCCCCGAGCCGATCACGGGGCAGAGGTCCCCGAGCAGCTTCGTGTCGCTGGCAACAGCACCTGTGAACTCATCCAGCAGCCCGTCTCGGACGCGCATCGTGGCCTCAGCCTCACCATCGAGTGCGGCGATCTGGTCGTCCACCGCATCGATGATCTCGACGATCCGCTCCTGCACTGGCTGTGGCGGAAGGTCCATGACGATGTCGAGGAAGTCAGCGGGCTTCACCCGCTCACGCCTGCCACCCATCCCCTTGGACGCACCCTGAAGGGCATCCCACATGCGCTGCGTCGTGGCGAGAACGCGAAAGAAGTCGGGGTCTGCGTCAGATGCGAAGGCGAAGGTCGGAAACTCCTGCGAAGCGAACGATTCCGGCAGGTCGTCAGGCGTGACGGTGATCGCGCCCTCGAACGCCTTGAGTCGGCTGTAGACGAGCACGCCCGGGCGGATCCGGTTGAGCTTCTTGTAGGAGGTTGAGCTCCCCGCTACGGGATCGCGATAGAGGAGCCCTCGCCCCCTGTTCAGCACGCCCACAGTTGGGTACATCTGTTGCGGGTCCACGTCCACCGACTCCACATTCGGCACGAGAAACCGTGCCAGAGGCGCCCGGACCCAGCCCTCCTGCATTCCGGCGGCCTGGTCATTGCTCGAGTCAGTCATCGAAGCCCTCGATCCCGGCGTCGGCGAGCACCGCAAGCATCCGAGCCTCAGTCTTCTGCCGTTCGGCACGCGCGACGTTGTAGGCGTCGATAAGGGTGCCAAGGTCTTCGCTCTCAGCGGCAGCCTGCTTAATGTACGTGTCGATCTTCAGGTCGTACCCACTCGCCACGATCTCCGTGGTGGGCACCAACCGCGCTGGGAGAGCAGCTTCTACGGTGAGGTCCACCGGGTTGCCATCAGCGTCGAAGTCCGCCTGGTAGGCCCGCACCATGTCGGCGATGTCGACCTTGGTGAGGACATTGCGGTTCTTGGCCTTGGTGAACCGCTTGGAGGCATCGATGAACAGCACCCCGCCCTTGCGCTCAGGGCGCTTGGTACCGGACGCTCGAAACACCAGGATCGCCGTGGGGATGGCCGTCGAGTAGAAGAGATTCGCCGGCAGCCCGATCACGGCTTCCAACAGGTCATCGTCCAGGACTCGCTGGCGGATAGCTGCTTCCTGGCCGCCGCGGAAGAGGACGCCGTGAGGCAGGACGACACCGGCGCGGCCCTTCAGCGGGTCCATGCTGGCGATCATGTGCTGCACGAACGCCCAGTCCGCAGACGACAAGGGCGCGACTCCGCCGATCGCACGCGGGTCCTTGGTCCAAGGCTTCCATTTCAGGCTGTAAGGCGGGTTGGCCAAGATCACGTCGAACTGCTCGACAGATCCGTCCGACTTCTTGAAAAGAGGGTCCTTCAGGGTGTCGCCGACCTCGACCTTGAAGTCGGTGAGGTTGTGCATGAAGAGGTTCATGCGTGCCACGCCCGCAGTGTCCGCTACGGCTTCCTGCCCGTGCAGCTTGAGCGTGTAGCCACGTTTGTTGTGTGCCTTCAGGAGGTTCGCGGAGGCGATGAGCATGCCGCCCGACCCACACGTCGGGTCGTACACCGATTCGCGGTTTTGGGGGTCCAGGACCTCGACGAGCAGCTCGACGACCTCGCGCGGGGTGAAGAACTGGCCGGCACGGGTGCCGGACCCGTCGGAGAAGCGCTTCAGTAGGTACTCGTACGCCCCACCGAGCACGTCGTAGGACATGTTGCCCTCGTGCATCTTCGGGACTCGGTCCATCGCCTGCATGACCGCTGCGAGAACCTCCCCCGACAGCACCTCTTCGGCCGTCCAGGTCATGGCCCCGAAGATGCGGGAGAACTTGTCAGGGTTGGCCGTTTCGATGGCCTGCAGGGAGGCCCGGACCCGCTGGCCGAGGCCGGGCCGGGTGACGGTGGCGAGGATGGACGTCCAAGAGGAACGACGCTCCTGGACGGTGTCGGGGTGGATGAGCGGGAGCTCGAAGTCCTGGTAGTCGCGGTACTCGATCTCGCGGGCTTCCTCGGCGGAGTAGTCCAGGCCCTGGTTCTCGGCCTGGAACTCCTGGCGGCGGTGCTCCCAGGTGTCCGACAGGTACTTCCAGAACATCAGCGGGAAGACTACCGAGGAGTACTGCGATTCGGGCATCGCCACGCGCAGCTCGTCGGCGGCGTCCCACAGCCGGTTCTCGATCTCCTGCTGGGTCACTGCCATCAGTCGGGGGTGTCCTTGCTCGTCAAAGGGCGGCGACCCGAAGGCCGTGCTGTTCCTGCTGGTCACTCGATTCGGGCGCGCTCGACATGTAGTCGCCAGGCGTGTCCTGCCGGGTGAACCTGCGCGGGGCGTCGTATCCCCTGCGCGGAACGACTCACCAACGATATCCGTCCCCTGGGACAAGAAACGGTGCAAGCGAGCAGCGGCCAGGTTCCCCACGCTTGTTGATCTTCTTCCGGTTCAGGACACTGCCTGCCTGAGCCGCGCCGTCGGACTTCTCGGCCAGGCGCGCCGTGGTGGCTGTCTCGTCCGAGAGCTCAGCTGCGTCGACGAGCCGCGACAAGAATATGGGTACCCCCATCGCGGGCGCCGAGGCTGGCGCAAGCAGCGGTCTCGTAGGCGAGGAGTCGGCCCCAGAGCCTGGTGGACGGCGATGAGCCGACGCCGGCCACGTGTCCCCAGTCAGCACAGCGTTTCTGCCAGCGTACGGGGCGCACCATGGAAAACCTGTCGGGCGTGCCACTCTCGGTGCCGATCGGCGACGGATGGAACGCCCGATTGTGGACCTATCACCGGCTGCCCGGCGAGCACGTGCTGCCGGCTCGCCTCGCTGCGGCCGACGAAGCGCTGCGAGACGAGAATGCGGTGCCCCTCGCCCAAGCCCAGGATGCCCTTGTCGAAGAGCTTGTGGTGCAGCGCGCAGAGGCACAGGCCGTTGTCGACCTCGTCCGGGCCGTCGTAGGACCACCACCGCACGTGCGCGGCCTCCAGCCCGACGCTGCTGGCGCCGAGCATCCCGTCGTAGCCGCAGAAGGCGCACTGGAACTCGTACGCCGTCAGGACCATCTCGCGCATCCGGCGGTCCCGCTGCCGACGTGCAGCGGTCTCGGCTTCACCCAGCAGGCCGGCCACGGGCGCGGTCTCGGCCAGCTCCAGATCGAGGCCGACGGCCTCGCACAGATCGGTGTGCAGTGACGGCGGGAAGTTGATGTCCAGCAGTACGCGGGCCAGCCGCCCCAGCAGCGAAGGTTCCCTGATGAGCGCTGTGCGCAACTCCGGAACGAGTCTGCCGGTAGCACCACTGGACCGGAGAAGCCGGATGCCGGTTCCCGGACTTCCCGGCCCGTGGTCGGTCCGGACCTCCCACACTCCGTCATTGACCAGGTAGTGGAAGGGGTATGCGGGCGTCGTGGGATTCGGCGGCCCGTATTCGACCAACAGCCGCTTCAGCTCCTCCTCGACCACGCTGTAGCGCAGTTCGCTGTGGGTGTCCTGCTGGAAGCTGCCGAGAGCGTACAGCAGCAATAGCGGCTTATGCGGAGCGCGAACCTCGCTATTTGTCCACTGTCGCAGCTTCGCCACCCGATCGAGCCAGTCCATGACCGTCAGCGTAGTTCGTGGCACCGACGCCAACTACGCCCTGGGGTCCAGCGTCTGCACTCAACAAGGGTGATCGGTAGCCGAGTCGAACCGTCCAGGGGGGAAGCACCCGGGCACCTGAGTCAGCAGCGAGGCACCCCATTCTCCAAGTAGGAGGTTGCCGACGGGGATCGTGCGTCAATCGCGGCGTGGACTCGCCGGGCCAGACGAGGGATGAGGAGCTCGTCGATCTGGTCGGCGGTATGGAAGGCGCACTCGCCGATCTCCACTCCGTCCAGGTTGATCTCAACGTACGCCGCCCACTCGGCAGGTGTGGTCAACTATGCCCACTGCCGCCTTCCCAGGATGTGATTGCTGGTGAGCACTCAGGCCGACGGGCTCGCGCCGTGGAAGATCTACGGCGACCGCGTCGTTTATGACAACCCATGGGTACAGCTGGCGCTCGTGGACGTTGAGCCGCCTGGTGTGGCGCGCTTCGAGCATCACGTCGTCCGATTGAAGCTCGTGGCCATCGCCGCGGTGCTGGATGCCGATGACCGCGCGTTGATGCTCTGGCGGTACCGCTTCGTGCCGCAGTCCTGGGGGTGGGAGCTTCCCGGTGGCATCGTCGATCCCGGCGAGGACGGTCTCGGGGCTGCTCTGCGCGAGGTCGAGGAGGAAACCGGCTGGCGACCGGATCACCTCGACCACGTGGTTACCTTCCAGCCGATGATCGGCATGGTGGACTCGCCGCACGAGGTGTTCGTCGGCCAGGGGGCGACCCTCGTTGGCGCGCCCGAGGACGGTGAGGAGGCCGGCCACGTCGCGTGGGTTCCGATGTCCGAGATCCCGGTGCTCATGGCGAAGGGGAAGCTCATGGGTTCGGGAACCTTAGTGGCGCTCCTGCATGTCCTGGCTTCCCGAAGTCAGTGAGAGTTCGGGAGATCGCCACCCTCATCGCGATGCTTCGAACTTTCCGACCAGTTGGTCGATTCGGGCGCGTTGGCGGGCTGCCCCCGTGCGGTTGGCCAGGAGCCGCGCCTGACGTAGGTGGTTCATGGCCTCGTCCTGTTGCCCAGGTCGTAGTGGCGCCAGGCTCGTTCCATGGTACCGACGTCGAGTGCCTGCCACGCGGTCACTGTGGCTGCCCCGGCGAGTGCCCGAGCAATGGGTCCCTGGTGGATGTCCCGTCCGGTAACTCAGCCACGTCGCCGGGCCGCGACAAGAATATGGGTGCCCCCATCGCGGCCACCGAGGCTGGCGCAGGCAGCGGTCTCATAGGCGAGGAATCGCTCCCAGAGCTGCGGGGACTCCTCGATAACCGCCAGGACGTCCTGGTGTCGAACGTGGCGTCAGGAAAGCGGCTGTGAGGAGCGTCTCCCGTTAGCGGCAAAGGACCTTCGCGACGCTTTTCTCACGTGCAGGCTGCTGCGCGTCTCGTAGCGTCAGCCCACGCACCGGCGAGCTGGGCGCGGAGATGGGCCTGGCGGGCGTGGTGGTGCTGCCGCTCCAGCCGCCAGGCGCAGAGGTGGCAGGCCGCGAGTGTGACGGTCTCGCCTTCAACGGTGAGTGTGCCCAACTCGGCGACTTGGGTGACTTCCTCACACTTGAAGCAGAACCCGGTCGTCCAGGCGAAGCGGAGTCGGAACTCGGCGGGAGGGTTCCGGTCACGTCGGGGTCTCACGTCCTGTCGCTCCAGCTCGACCGCGGTAGGGGGAGAGGGCTGGAAGAAGTGACGCCGCGGTGGTGGATCTCGCGCTCGATGACGAAGGCGACCTCGGGCCACGGCAGCGCCATCGGTGAGGTGAGGCTCCAGAATCCGTGGCTCGCCCGGACCAGGGCGCTGACCCCGAGCGGTGCGGCGTCCGCGGAGACGGCGGCAAGGACGCGGCGGAGTATCCCGCCGGCCCCTCGTGCCGCAGGGGCGATGCCGTTTCCGACGAGCAGCGTCGCGGTTCGAACGGCGTCGAGCACATCGGTGTCCACGCCGGCCGTCGCGAAGCGGCCGAAGGCCAGCTCCCACCAGGGGCGACAGGTGCGGGCCCAAGCCAGTCGCTCAAGGCCGGAGCCCAGGTCCACGGCCATGCAGCTGGGATCCGCGGCATTCCAGAGCAGGACGATGTCACCGATGGGAAGGTCCAGGTGCCGGAAGTGCACCGTGAGGCCGCAGACTTCGCGGCGTTGCCAGACGGCATTGCGGCCATGGATGGTGAGGTGTCTGGCGTGGAGGCCGATGCCGGACAACAGTGTGAGCCAGTGGTCGAAAATCCCGGTGAACTCGGCCGACCGAGTGACGGGTTCGATGCGCGAGATGTTGACGAACGAGGTGAGGAATCCCTCCTTCAGGGCGCCGATTTGGTCCCGCTCGCCGGTCAGGCGGACGACCGGCTGGGGGAGGTAGCCACGGCGGAAGACGTACGGCTTGCCGTCCTTGAGAAGGGGGTCGACTGCCTGGACGGCGGAGATCGTCAACTCGGTGTCCCGGCCCCACCGCATGGGCAGCGGTCTCGCGCGGGTGACGCCCGCCGCACGGAAGCCACTCTCCAGCTGGTGCAGCAGACCGGCCCACTCGGGCGGTCGACGGGGCGGCCGATACGGCGTCCCCCGGTGACGGTGACGGATCTCGAAGCGACCGTCGGCACCGTGCTCGATGTCCCACTGCGTGCCGAGCCCGAGGCGGTTGCTCAGGAGATCGAGCGGCCTCGACGGTGAGTCCGCGGTCAGCACGGCCTGGTCGCCAGAGCGCGGAAGTGCCGCTCGGGGTCGAACCGGTTCAGGCCGATGTCCTGCACGGTCGGTGCGTCCAATTCCAGGCACCGCTCGATCGCAGTGGCGAGCACCAGGGCCACGTCCTCGTCATCGTGCTCAGGATCGGCTCTGGCAACGGCTCCGGTGCTCTCGCACAGAGCCGCCTCCGCACAGGTGCCGTCTCGCCAGCAGAGTGCGGCGACAGGCGTGCCGGCTCGCAGGGACTCTCCGAACACGGCGGCGCCGGCCTCCACGTAGCTGCGTGAGCACGTGTAGACGTAGACCGAGGCATCGGAGAACGCGGCCGTCTTGGCCGCGCCTCCGACTTCGCCGACCCAACTGACGTGATCGGCCGCGAAGAGGGCCTGGTGCCGTCGCACGTAGTCGTTGTCGAAGACCGGTCCGACAATGCGTATCCGCCGACCGAGCAGTTGGGCCGCGCGCACCGCGAGGTGCGGCGCCTTCTCCTCGTCGATCCGGCCGAGCCAGACGAGGTCGCGGCCGGGCCTGGCGGGAGGTTCGGCTTCACCGAGCCCGAGGTGGACCGCGTGCTCCAGCACCGGCGTGTGGGCGGCGTACAGCCCCGCCATCTCGGGCGAGTAGCAGTACAGCCGGGAACGCCTCGCGTCGAAGGCGTCGGCGGCGTGCCGGAAGACCGGCGAGTGCTGGAAGGTCGCGACGTCGCAGTCGAGATCGGCCCAGACCCGGCGCCACCCGGGGAGCGACGGGTACTCGTGTCCGACCACGAGCAGGTCGTAGCCGGTGGAACGCAGGTCACGAGTCTGCCGGGTACCCGGCTGGAGGTCCTCCAGGCGGATCGGACGGGTGGTCCAGTCCGCTGCGAGGTCGGTCCTCCAGCCAGGGCCGAGGAGGTGTACGTCGGCGCCTGCGGCTCGGGCGCCTTCCGCCACTGCCCAGAGCCAGCGTTCGATCCCGCCGTAGCCGGCGGGCGGGAAGGTGTAGCTGCTGGGGAAGTCGCAGATGCCGACTAACACTTATGCCTCCGTTGTTCCGTCCGCCGAGATCCGGCGGAATCCGAGGTAGGGCACCAGGGCCTCGGGCAGGACGATGGAGCCGTCCTGCTGCTGGCACTGTTCGAGAAGGGCGGCCAGGGTGCGGCCGATGGGCAGCCCGGAGCCGTTGAGGGTGGCGACGGGCTTGGTCTTGCCGTGCTCGTCCCGGGTGCGGATGCCCGCGCGGCGGGCCTGGAAGGAGCCGCAGTCCGAGACGGAGGAGATCTCGCGGTAGGTCTGCTGGCTGGGCAGCCAGACCTCGATGTCGTAGGTGATCTGGGCGGAGAAGCCGAGGTCGCCGGCGGCGAGCTGGACGACCCGGTAGGCCAGGCCCAGCTCCTTGAGGCAGGCTTCGGCGTGGCTGAGCATCTTCTCCAGCTGGGCCTGCGAGTCCTCGGGGTCGCAGATGCGGACCATCTCGACCTTGGAGAACTGGTGCTGGCGCAGGATGCCGCGGGTGTCACGCCCGTAGGAGCCAGCCTCCGAGCGGAAGCAGGGGGTGTGTGCGGTGAGGGCCAGGGGGAGTTCGGCGGGCGGGATGATCTCGTCCGCGTAGAGGTTGGTGAGCGGGACCTCAGCGGTCGGGATCAGGAAGAGCTCGCGCTCCCCCATGCCGGTGGCGAAGAGGTCTTCCTCGAACTTCGGGAGCTGACCGGTGCCGGTCATGGTCTGCCGGGTGACGAGGTAGGGGACCGCGTGCTCGACGTACCCGTGGCGCTTGGTGTGCAGGTCCAGGAAGAGCGTCGCCAGGGCGCGCTCGATGGCGGCGCCGGCTCCGCGCGAGACGCTGAACCGGGAGCCGGAGAGCTTGCTGGCCCGGGTGAAGTCGAGGATGCCGAGAGCCTCACCGAGGTCCACGTGGTCCTTCGGCTCGAAGGAGAAGGACGGCGGCGCGCCGAACCGCCGGATCTCGACGGCGTGCTCGTCCGAGTCGCCGTCCGGGGTGCTGTCGAGCGGGAGGTTGGGGATGGTCAGGAGGAGGTCGCGCAGTTCCTGCTGGGCCTGGTCCTGCTCGGCCTCGGCCGAGCGGATCGACTCCTTGAGGTCTCGGGCCTGGCCCTTCAGGGCCTCGGTGTCGCCACCCTGCCGAGCCGCCTGCTGGACCTCCTGGGCGACCCGCTTCGACTCGGCCCGCAGATCGTCGGCGCGGGTGATGAGCTGAGATCGGCGGGACTGAAGAGACTCCAATGCAGAGAGATCCAGGGTGTAGCCGCGGCGGGCGAGGCGGCGGACCGCCTCGGAGCCCATCTCGATCAGGGCGCGGGGATCATGCATGGGAGTTCGTCTCCTCCAGCTGGGCAGATGGTCCATCGAAGGTAGCAAGTACGCGCCGGTCTTCTGGCCTCGCCGCCCATCCGCCCGCAGCGTTGGTCTTCTCCTCCTCCGTGTCTAGGGCGTCCAGCAGGGCCGTGATCAGGTCTTCGAGTTCGCTGTCCTCGATTCTGGTCAGGTACAGGCAGCGCACCTCGTCGAAGAAGATCGGCATGGCCCGCCCCGGGCTCTCGCGCATAGTCCGTCTCTGCCATCGGATCACGGAGGCCAGCAGCCCGTGCGCGACGACCACCCGGGCTGAGGGCAGCTGGAGGGCGCTGCGAAGGCCGCGCAGCATCCTGCGGATGGCTTCGCGTTGGGACTCGGCAGCACCGGGCGGCTCTTCCCAGGGGCCGGCGTTGACGAGCCAGCGCGCGTACTCCGTGAAGGGTCCGCCTTCGAACTGCCCGTAGTCCACTTCGTTGAACGCGGGCTCGACCTTGACGGGTTGGTCGGCGTCGCCCATGAGCAGCCGGGCCGTCTCGCTCGTACGGGCGAACGCCGAGGTGAGCCAGCTGCTTGGCTGGACGGCGGCGAGCACGCCGCTGCCGGTCCGGCAGGCGACGCGACCCGCTGGGTCGAGTGGGAGATCGACCGTCGGGTCGCCGTTGACGCGGTGAGTCGTGCTGTAGCGGGTGCTGGCGTGGCGCAGGAGGTAGGTGGTCATGTCCGGCCGGTCCTCTCCGGCAGCGCGGTGAGGTCGAGGTCGGCGGCCAGCCCCGCGATCACCCGCTCCATCGTGGGGGCACGGTGGTCCTCCACCTCACGGTAGTAGAGGAGCCCGTCCACGCAGAGCGCGAGGCTCCAGTGGCGCAGCCGCCGTGGATCGAGATCGGCGGTGACGGCGGCGGTCTCGAACCGGTCGCGGGTGCCGGCGCCCAAGTTGTAGTAGACGGTCCAGAACGCCCAGTCGAAGATCTCGTCCCCGGTCATCGGCAGGGGGTCCGCCAGGACGGGCTTCCTGTCGTGGTCGAAGAGGACGTTCTCCCGGTAGACGTCCGCGTGGAGGACCGTTGCCCGCGTTTCGTCGGGGTGCAGCCCGGTGACCAGACTCTCGCCAAGTCTCGCCCAGTCGACCTCCGCCTGGGGGCGTTGCGCCGCCAGGCGCCGGTGCACTCGCGGGATCAACTCGCCGTCGAGGTAGTCGCGGAGGCCGGGAAGCGCTGCGGCTGTGGCCGTGGCAGTCGCGCCTCGGCCGATGCGGTGCAGTTGCCGTAGTGCGGCGGCGACGTCCTCGTGCTCGTGGTTCGCCGGTCCGGCGGCTCCGCCGGGTACGGCGGCCACCACCTCCAAGGCGGCGATTCCGAGGTCGTCCGCGTGGTTGAGCACCTTGACGGCCGGCCCGTCGGCCCAGATCCCCAGCGCGGCCACCTCGTTGCGGTAACGGCTGTGCTCCGGCCACGCCTTCAACAGCACCTCGCGTCCGCTACCGCGCTCGTGCGCCACCATCAGCAGCGAGGCGTGCCCGGCGTCGTGGTAGCGGTGGAGGATCAACTGCCAACGTTGCGCGGCTTCGTCGAAGCGCTCGGGTGCACAGGCGAGCCACCCGTGCACCCCCTGGCCGTAGTGCTCCCGAAGGCGCTGCCAGGCGCTGCGCGGAGGCAGGAGGGTGCGCGATTCGGTGGGCATCAGCTGAGCCGGACGCCGTGGTGGACGAGTTCGGCAGTGAGGTCCGGGAAGCCGCCGAGGGCGAGGGCGACCTGGGCCTGCACCTTGTCGATCTCGGGGTCCTCGGCCGAGAGCCGGACCAGGACCTTCCATGGCTGGTCGAGTCGCTGGCCGGTCGCGCTGACCAGGTGGACCTCGGCGTAGCTGCCGGTCTCCTCGTACAGGCGCTGGGCGAGCCGGGTGGCCGCCAGGTTGTAGAGCTTCCCGACGTGGTAGACGGGGTTCTTGCCGCTGGCGCCTTCGAGGTTCATCGGGCGCAGCGGGGTGATCAGGCCATTGACCCGGTTGCCGCGACCGACGACACCTTCGTCGCCGGACTCGATGGAGCTGCCGGTGTAGGTCAGGTAGAGCTCGTCCTTCTCCGGGACGTCGCGGGCGTTGAGGAGGAAGGTGACCTCGACGCCCGCGAGGTGCTGCTCGGCGAACCGGGCGCACTCAGCCAGAACCTCCTCCTTGTTGGCGAGGTACGCGGCCCGGTCGGGCACATGCTCGGACTTCTGCGGGACGCACAGGATGGCCTCGGCCTTCGCGCCGTCGAAGTGCCCCATCAGCTTCACGTCGGAGCCGCACCACGGGTTCGCCCGGGTGAACTCACTGACGCCGGACAGGTGGTTGACCAGCGCATGGGCGAACTGCTCGAACGGGGCCATCGGGGCCCAACCGGTGCCGAGCGAGGTGTCGTTGGCGAGCAGGGTGTGGCGCTCACGCAGGTCGTCCACCGAACGGGGTGCGAACCAGCGCGATCGATCGGTGCCGCTCTCGTCGGTGACGACCGCGCCGGGGCTGGGGTTGCTGGTGATGTTGAAGACCAGGTCGAGGTGGCCGACGAGCTCGGGCAGGCGGTCGTGGAAGAAGGCCTCGACGGCCTGCTCGACCAACTCCCGTACCGGGATGTCCTCGCCGCCACAGGCGTACGCGGCCCGTCCGTTGACCAGCACCTTCGCCGGGGCCGTCATCCGCCCGGCGCCGTAGCGGACCTCGCAGGAGCCACCGAGCAGGGCGAGCTTGTCGAAGTTGTGGTGGAGCACGGCGCCGAAGCGGTCGAGCGTGTAGCGGCTGTACGCGCGGGAGAGCTCCTCTGCCAGGTGGTCAGCGAGGGTGTCGGGGTGACCGAGCCCCTTGCGTTCCAGCAGGACGAGGTCGGTGGGGAGCTGACGCCCGGTCTCGATGGTGATGCTGCTGTGCTGCACGGTCGTGCTGACTCGCTGCATGGCGATCTCCTCTTCCGTCGGTCCGGCTACGGCAGTAACCAGCGGGGTTCGGCGCGTAGTTGCACCGAACACCTGCACGTCAGGCTCGTAGCGGTGTGTAATGGGCGCTTAGCGCTCGGAGACATTCAGCCCTGCCGGCGAACGGCCCGACCAGTACCGGCATTCGGACAGCACCCGCTGTCCACAAGAGACGCCTTGGGGGATCAAGTGCCGCGACCACCGAAGCCTCTGGACCCCACCCGGTCCGCGGCTCACTGGCTCGGCGCGGAACTCCGGCACTGGCGGGAACTCAGGAAGCTGAGCCAGGACGAACTCGGTCGGCTGGTCCACCTCAGCGGGGACCTGATCAGCAAGTTCGAGCGGGCGGAACGACCGTGCAAGCTCCACCACACCCGGGCGTTGGACGCCGCCCTGGACACCGGCGGCGTGCTCTCGCGGAGCGTGGCGCTGGCCGAGGCTGAAATGGACAACCGCTCCGGGGAAATGGACAAACGGCCTGCTGCGGCCGTCAAGGCTCCCCGAGGAGCGCGGCTCGGGGGCACGCTGGAGGGGTCAACTCACGCTCCCGAGTGGAACGAGTCCGACCCCATGGAACGACGCAACTTCCTCACCGCGACGGGCGCCGCCATCGCCGCCGGCCCGCTGGCCCAACTGCTGACCTCCACCTCGGCCGCCGCCGTTCCGACGACGGTTCGGCCCGCCGATGTCGAGCAAATCCGCGACGCTGCGACCACACTGCGCGGCTGGGACAATCTCTACGGCGGTGCCGGCGTAGTCCGCGAGACCGCGCTGGCCCAGCTCAACTGGGCTGCCGGACTGCTGAACAGTCGTTGTCCGGCCCCGCTGCGAGCCGAGCTGTTCGGTGCCGTCAGCCGCCTGGCGACCGTGGTCGGCGCGGCTGCCTTCGACTCCTTCGCCCACGACGACGCCCAGCGCCTCTTCGCCTTCGCCACGGCGTGCGCGGAGGAAGTGGACAACTGGCCGTTGCGGGCCATCTCCTACAACCTCCGCTCCCGCCAGGCCATCTGGCGCGGCGACCCCGACTCCGGTCTCACCCTCGCCGAGCTCGGTCTCGCGCGCGCCGACCGCCTCTCCGCCGCCGAGCAGTCGATGCTCCACAACGCCCGCGCCCGAGCCCTGGCCAAGATGGGCCGCACCCAGCAGACCCTGGCCGCGATCGGCACGTCCGACGACTCGTTCGCTTCGATCGCCCCGGCGGCCGAGGGGCCGTGGATGGCGTACTACGACGGCGCCCAGCACCACGGAGATACCGGCCACGCCCTCTTCGACCTCTCCCTCGCCAGCCATCCGCCGCAGGAAGCCCTCCGGCGGCTGCAGGCGGCGGTGGACGGCCACGGCGAGGGGTTCGCCCGCTCGCGCGCGTTCTCCCGCACCAAGCTCGCCACCCTCCAGATGGCGGCCAGCGACCCCGACCAGGCCTTGGCCGAGGGCCGCACCGCGCTTTCCGAGGTCAGCGACCTCCGGTCGCTCCGGGCCAACTACGAGCTGGCCGAGCTCGCCCGCGTCGCCCACCGTCATCGCAGCCTCCCCAACGTCCGGGATCTGCGCGAACAGATCGCCGCTACGGTGGCGGTGTGAGCAGCCTCGAAGACTCCCGCGCCCTGCTACTCAAGGCCTGCGCGGAAATCGGCCTGTCCGCAGTCGGCGCCGAACCGATCCGGATCGGGGAGAACGCGCTGTGGCGGCTGCCGCACGGGATCGTGGCCCGTATCAGCCGCCCTGGCCAAGCCGCTGCCGCAGTCCGCGAACTGGCTGTCGCCCGCTGGCTGTACGACTGCGGGGTGCCCGCGGTGCGCCCGCTCGCGCACCTGCCGGAGCCACTCATTGTGGACGGCAACCCGGTGACCTTCTGGCACGAGCTCCCCCCACACCAGCCAGGGGCAGCCGCCGACATCGCACCGCTCCTCCGGCACCTCCACGAACTCCCCATTCCCCCCTTCGCTTTGGGCCACCTCGACCCATTCGTCCGGCTGGCCGCTCGGATCGACGCCGCCGCAACCCTCGACGACGACCAGCGACAGTGGCTGCGCAACCGCTTGGCCGAACTCGAAACGGCGTGGCGGGGCCTCCGGCCGAGCCTGCCGACGAGCGTCATCCACGGCGACGCCTGGCGCGGCAACGTAGCGGTCACCCCCACCGCCAGGTACCTGCTCGATTTCGAACGGACCTCCCTGGGGCCTCCCGAGTGGGACCTCACCGCCACCGCCGTCGGCTACGGCAGCTTCGGCTCGGTTTCGGACAGCGAGTACGCCGACTTCTGCGAGGCGTACGGAGCCGACGTGATGACCTGGGCCGGCTACCCGGTACTGCGGAGCATCCGCGAGCTCCGGGTCACCTGCTTCGCTCTCCAGCACGCGGCAGCCGATCCAACCCGACACCGGGCAGAAGCCCACTACCGTCTCTCCTGCCTGCAAGGGCAGAGCAGTCCACGCCCGTGGGGCTGGACAACTGTCAGCTGAGATGTCGATGAGAGGGACGAGCCCGACCGTGATGACTGCACCCGTGATCCGCAGCGATGTCCCCGGATCCTTCGCCTGGGGTGTCTTCCACGAGCGGCACCCGAAGCTCGTCCAGCAGGTTCTCGACGCACTGCCGTACGGGCCGAGCGAGCGAGCCGCGATCGAGGAGCTCCTCGCCGAGAGCACTGACGGTGTGCTGCAACCGCTCAGCACCGGTGCCCACGATCACCAGCAGTGGCTGGAGTGGGGTGAGGGCCTGTTCGGACGGCCGTGGGGCGATGCGCCGTTCCTGTGGGCCGAGAGCTACTTCTACCGCAGGCTGCTCGAAGCCACCGGCTACTTCCGGCCCGGGACTTGGCAGGGCATCGACCCGTTCGCACCGTTCAAGGACGCCGAACTCGCCGGCCCGGCCGTCGACGCCGAGCTGGCGGCCCTCGGCGACCTGCCCTCGGACTTCACCGACAAGCGAGCCGCCGCGCTCCTCTCCTCGGCGCTCTGGGGCAACCGCGCCGACCTGAGCTTCCAGATCACGGCGGAGGCCGGAGGGTCGGTCGCGTCCGACCTGGTGGCCGACGACAACGAGTCGCTCTGGGCCGAGCTGGAGCGGGCCGAAGGCGGGCGTGTCTGCGTCGTCGCGGACAATGCCGGCCGGGAGCTCCTGCCGGACCTGGTGCTGGTCGACCACCTCCTGGCTTCCGGCCTGGCAGCGCAGGTCGTCGTGTACGTGAAGCCGCAGCCGTACTACGTGTCGGACGCGACGATGGCCGACGTCCTCGCCACCATCCAGCGCCTGCGCACCGCCGCCACTGCGGCTGCCGGGACGATCGGCGAACGGCTGTGGCGGGCGATGAACAGCGGCGCGCTCGTGATCCGCACGCACCCGTTCTTCTGCGCACCGCTGCCGTTCCACGACATGCCCGCCGACCTCCGGTCCGAGTTCGCCGACACAACGATGACGATCCTCAAGGGCGACCTCAACTACCGTCGGCTCGTTGGCGATCAGCTGTGGCCGCCCATTACCGCGTTCACCGAGGTGGCCAGCCACTTCCCCTCAGCCGTCACGGCCCTGCGGACGCTGAAATCGGACGTGATCGTCGGCGTCGACGCTGCCGTCGTCGCTCAGCTCGACCGCGCCGGGACGCCGTGGCGCACCAACGGCCGCCACGCCGTCATCCAGGTCGACCTCCGCCGGTAGCCGAAGCGCCTACCCGTATGCCCGCTGCCCTCGCTCGTCCGCGCGTCACGCGATAAGCGTGGAAAGTGCACAGCGGCGGGTGCGGCGTGGACGTCAGTCCAGGTTCCAGGTCGTTCCGGCGAGGAGTACGTCGAAGGCGAAGGCTCTCATGGCGGTGTCGAAGTCGTCCCATTCGTGCTCGGGTTCGACGTAGTGCCAGTCGAAGGCGGCTCGGGTGAGGTCGGGCTCGTGCCATTCGTGTTCCGCGTCCAGTCTGCGCGTGTTGCGCTGCAGCTCTGCGCGGGCTCGAATCTCCGTCCTCGGGGCCTACTGGCGAGGAGTGCCCTGGAACGCCAGCCGGGCATTGGCGCGCTGACATACAGTCACTTCGGCACGGTCGACAGGCCAGTGAGGGGACCATGACCAGCGAGATAACGCCTATAACGGCGAAGGAGTCGGCCGCCAAGCAGTGGTTTGAGGCGCAGAAGCGCAAGGAAGACGAGCGCCAGAGGCGCGCCAAGGACGAGCAGTGGCGCAAGAAGCAGACCGCGCAGGCCAGCGCCGACACCGTCGCGGCACTCCAGGCGAAGGCCGCGAAGAAGCGGGAAGAAGCCGCCAAGGCCGCCAAAGCGGTCGCGAAGGCCCTCGCGGAAGAGCAAGCCCGCCAGGAGAAAGCGGCCAGGAAGGTCGCCGAGAAGGAGAAGGCCAGGGCCGCGAAGAAACGGCAGAAGGCCGAGCATGCGGTGCGCATCCAGCACGTTCGGAAGCCCACGAAGAACCCGAGCCGCAAGCCTGTCCAGTCGGTCCCCCCAGGCACCTACTCCTACAAGCTCATGCAGCAGCACGCCGCCCGCATGGACGCCGAGCAGAAGGTGATGTTCGCCGAGGAGCTGCGCCGAAACGGTATCGAGCTGCGTCCGGCCGCCCCGCGTTCCGGCCAGGTGCGGAGGGAAACGCCTCCCGCAGTTCCGGCGCGGAGTGCCGGGAGAGGACGGGCACTTCCTGAGCTGGACCGCGAGCGCTACGAAGACCCGGTTCCCGATCCCGCTGTGGTCATGGCGGCGAAGCTGCGTGGGGGCGGAACCGTTCCGCTGCCTCCCGATATGCCGCAGGGGCGGGACGATGACGACGAGTGGCGGCCCCACGACCGGCGCGGACCGTATGGGCAGCGTCGGCGACGCAAGAACTGATTGGGCGACCTGGCCACGCAGTTGCCGCCGCTGACCGTGGTTGCTCCCCTCGGCCCCTCAGCAACGCGGCCTGCTGCAACACGGGAAACGTACACGGAACTCGTGGGCGCAGCGGCAGCGGCCGAAGATCTGGTCGTGGACGGCGAGGAGGAGCCAGTCGCGGCGGGCGTGGCAGCCGGTTCAGGTGATGGTGACGCCGCGGGGGTTGAGCTCGGCGGGGTGCGGGACGGCGCGGATGACGGCACGCGCGGGTTCGGGGGCGGGGTTGTAGAAGTCGTGGTCGTAGTCGGTCATGCGGTCCCTTCAGGTCGGCAGCGGGGCAGCAAGGGACCATACGACGTGCGCTGCGGGAATGGATCCCTCCCAGCGAGAAGGACATCGAATCGACACCGTCAGCTTGCTGCAGGGTAGTTGTGGCGCTCCGGCTGAGCCGGATTCCTCGGGTCGGTCTGCTTCGTTGGCTGGGTCCTGCTTTCGGCGGCGGCTGACGGGTGACGTCCGTGCTGGGCGGGATCGGTGGGTGGGGGTTGGTGGGCGGGCGCGGAGGCGCCGTACCCGCCCACCTGGGTTGGTCAGCGCGTCCGGCGCACCTGGTCAGGTGCGACCGGCGCCGGCGGTGCGATGACCGGGGCAACCGGTGTGCCCGTGGTGCGGCTGGTGGTGCGGGCGCGGGCTGCCCTGGTGCGCAGTTCGTCGGGGGTTGGGGCCGGTGCGGGGGTGGGGAGGTTGGCGTCGCGGCGGATCCGCCAGGTGAGGACGGCGGCGGGTGAGTCGGCGGTGGCGAGTTCGCGGCGCCCGGCGGCGTTGGTGAGCAGGGTGGTCGGGTTGTGGCCGACGGCTTCGGCCTGGGCGAGGGTGGCGGCGAGGGCTGCCCAGTTCTCCTCGGCGAGGAGGCGGGTGGCCTGGTCGGTGGGCAGGGTTCGGCGGACGGCGTCGGCCTGCCGGTCGTGGTCTGACTTCGGGAGGAGTCGGCCTTCGAGGGTGAGGTGGGCGATCGGTTTGGCCGCGTGCCGGGTGTAGGCGGCGCGCAGGTGGTCGGCCGCCGTGCGGGCGGCGGCGGCCTGGTGGCGGTGGCCTTGGGCGGCGTGCCACTTGGCGATCACGATGGCGAGCAGGACGAGGCTGGTCAGGATCGTGGCGGCGGCCGTGCCGTCCTCGCCTCGGCCGGTGGCGGGTCCGGCGTGGAGGAGTTCGCGGGCGGCGGAGCGCATCGCGCGCAGGTCGGCGCCGACGGCGCGGGTGTGGGCGGTGCGGGTGTACTCCAGGGCTCGTGCGGCCTGGTGAAGTTCCTTCCTGCTGAGGGTCGGGCTGGTGGCGGCGAGCGTGTCGAGGACTTCGAGGCCGCCTCGGATCACCGCCTCCGCGCGGGCGGCGTCCTGGTCGTCGTCGAAGGCCGGGTAGGCGCGTTCGATGGTGGTGCTGGCCCGGTGGCGGCCGTCAGCGGGCCAGGTTCGGGGGTCGGGTGTGGGGAAGGCGGGTTCGTCGACGCCGAGGGCGAAGCGTGCCTGGATCTTCGGCTGGGTGAGGTCGGAGGCGAGCTTGCTGCCGGAGAACCAGATCGGTCCGCTCTCGTCGCCGGTGGGGAGGGCGAACTTGTAGCCAGTCACGTCACCGGAGGGCGCGCGGCGCACGCCGAGGAGCACGCCCTTCGCGGCAAGCCGGGCGGCGAACTCCTCCTCGTCCACAGCCCCGGCCAGGGCCTGGCGTACGGCGGTGCGCAGGCGGTCGCGGTCAGTGCCCTCCTAGCCGAGGCGCTGAGCCTTGTGCAGCTCCTTGCCCTTGGCGCGCTTGGGGATCGCATCCCGGTATTCGCGGGTGCGGGTGTCGGAGAGGTCCTTGAGCTTGTACTCGCGTTCGATCTCTGTGAGTTCGTCCTCAACGCGGTACTGGTCACCGCGCAGGCGGGCCTGCGTGAGGTCCGCCCGGACGACGGTCGCGAGGATGTGGATGTGGTCGTCGGCGTGGCGCACGGCGATCCAGCGGCAGCCGTTCGGGTCGCCGTCCGGCGCGATGGCGGCGGCAGCCACGATCCGGCGGGCGATGGTGCCCCACTCCTCGTCGCTGAGGATGCGGTCGGTCGGGTCGGCGCGCACCGGGCGGTGGTAGACGTGCTTGGTGACCGGCTTGCCGTAGCGGACGACGTGCAGGTCGAGCGCGTCGCGCAGTTGGACGAGGATGGCATCGGGGTCGCCCGGGTCGCGGCCGGGGTCGGGCGCGAAGCCGTCCCAGGACGCGACGATATGCGCATCGGTGTGCTCGTTGGCCTTGCCGGGACCGAAGAGGTACTTGAGCGCGCCGAGCGTCTTGGACCCGCGCAGGGGCTTGCTGATCACCGGCGCTTCGCCTTCGCCAGGCGCATGGCCGAAGCGTCGACCTCCGCGACGGCCATGCGGACCTCGGCGACCAGGGCCAGGGCCCTGTCGAGGACGGCTGCCGCAGGTCCCGGTTCGACGCCGATGCCAGCGTTGAGCCGGTAGGCGATCTGGTTGGCGTTGTTGCCGACCGGCGCCAGCTGGCCGCGTGCCGCGTCAAGCGCCATGATGGCCCGCTCCAGACACTCGTCGCGGGTGGTGATGCCGGTGGAGTCATCGGCCAGAGCCCGGCGCTCCAGGTAGGCGGCAACGTTCAGTTCGGCTGCGGCGGCCAGCTGCTCGATGCGCGTCTTCTGGGCTTCGGTGCAGCGGAAGCCGACCTTCTTCGGCAAGGGGTTATCGGGGTCACGGCGGCGACGCTTCGGGGCGCGCTGTGTGCGGCTGGCGGCGCTCGCGGACGGGCTGGCGACGGGGAGCGTCAGCACGTCGGCGATGGGCTCGGGCGGCGTGTTGGTGGGCTTCTCCTTCTTCGCCGCGCCCTCGCGGTGAAGGTCCGGTGCTGCCGCCCTCGGCAGCTCCGGCTCGTCCTCGCCCTCCTGGGCGGGGGCGTTGGCGTGCCCCGTAGGGGCCTCGTACGCACTCGCTTGCTCCGCCAGGGGCAGGGAGGTGGTCAACTCCGTTGCGGTCCTGGGAGTTTACAGGCTTCCCGAGCAGGCTGTTCAGGGTTCGGCGGACGGCGTTCACGCGTGTTGTTCCTCGGTGGCGGCTGGCGATTCGGGCTGGTGGGTGTGTGGTGGGCAGTTTCCGGGTGGTTGCCGGTTTGGCCGTGCCGGAATTCGCAGGTATGGGCGACGTGTCCCACGCGGCCTTCCCGGGAGCGACCGCCGCGTCGGACTGTGCCCGCGCTGCGAGTCGAATCCGGCCGGGCGCACTGACCGGGCGGCGCTGGCCTTCTGCCGAATGCGGCGGGGGTCGGCAGAAGTCGGTGTCCGGCTGACCGACCGGGCCGGTCAGCCGGACACGGGGCTGGTCAGTCGGCCTCGGGGCGCGGAGGGTTCTGTTCGTCGGCTTGCTCCTCGCGGAGCTTTCGCACCAGCTCGGTGAGGCGGGTACTGCCGAGCGGAAGGCCGGCGTCGCGGACGGCCTGTTCGACGATCGCGCGGGTGAGACGGCCCTCGGCGGCGACCGCCGCGCGGCCCACCTCCAGCAGTCGCTCCATCGGCGCGCCCGGCGGACGCCCGATCGGCTTGTTCTCCGCCCCGGCGGCGCCATCGGCCTGGGAGTCCGGGGCATCGACCGGCCGGTCGTCGACTTCTGCCGGTTCGGGATCGGGCAGCGCGTCCCGCCACTCGGCAGGCAGAACTCCGGCGGCCGACAGGAGCGCTAGGAGCGCGTTCTCGTCGCTGCGGTCCTCCGCCCGTTCCGGCCCGAGCTCCGGTTCAGGGTCGGCGGTCACCAGGTCGGCAGAAGTCACGGTGAGCGGAAGGGCGTTCTGCTCAGCGGGAGCGGTTACGGTGTCGTGCCCGTGGCGGGCGATGAGGATGTAGAGGTGGACGGCGCCGCCGAGGGCAAGCGGGGCGAGCGTGGACAGGACGCCAACGACGGTGTCGGTGAGCCTCAGCCCGCTGCCGGTGGTGGGCAGTTGGTTGAGGCGGACGGCGTGCAGGGCGTTGGCCCAGACGCTGGTGGCGGTCGCTCCGGCGAAGAGTGTCCAGGCGTAGGCGCGGGCGGGCCATCGGGCGTCGCGCAGGACGAGCAGGGCTCGGACGCCGTAGGCGATGAAGCCGTCGACGATGATCGGGAACAGGTAGGTGAGCGGGCCGCGGACGTGGGTCGCGCCGGCCATCTGCCGCAGGGCGTCGTAGGACAGGACGAAGCCGAGGACGCCGAGCAGGGCGACGGCGAGGCGGTCCCAGACGGTGGCCCGGGCGGACGGGGTGTGGGCAGGGGGTATCGCGATGGTGGTCAAGGGTGGTGCTCCAGGGGTGGCCTCGCCGCAGGCGGGCGTGGCGAAGCGGCGAGGCGGTGGTGGGGTGAAGTTCGGGGAGGTCGGCGCACCGGCCAGGGCAAACCGGCACCGGCGCCGGTCAGGCGGCGCGTAGCCTGCGGCGGTCGGTGCCGGTGAGGATGGCGCGTTCGCACATCTCGGCGAGGCGGGAGGCGGTGCGGTCGCCGAGGGCGTTCTTGATGTCGCCGGGCGCCAGGTTGGTGGTGAAGATCGTCGGGAGCAGGTGCTCGTAGCGGTGGTCGACCAGCCGCAGGGTGAGCTCCTCGGTCCACTCGGACGCCTTGGCGGCGCCGAGGTCGTCGAGGACCAGCAGCGAGCAGGTCATCAGATCGCGCATCTCCCGCTCGGTGTCCGTGCCCTGGCGGGGCCGCTGGGAGGCGTACAGCTCCGTGGCGGTGAGCTTGGTCCAGCGCAGACGCACACCGGCCTTCAACAGGCTGCGGATCGCCCCGTACGCCTGGTGGGTCTTACCCGAGCCAGTGGATCCGGCGATCAGGAGCGAGGGCCCCTGGGCGATGCCCGGGGTGCCGCCGGGGCCGGGTCGGCAGGCCAGGGTGACCTGCTGGACCCAGGTCGTGACCTCCGGGTGGTCGGCTTCGGCGAGGCGGTAGCGCGGCGGGATGCGGCGGTCGGCGAGCTCCAGCGCGGTGGAGGGCTGGTCGGCGTCGGGCAGCGGCCGGTCGGGGTCGATGCCCTTGGCGGCCAGCATCCGTTCCAGGCGCAGGACTGCGCCGGAGGCCGGCTGCGGCTCGCGACGCTCGTTCGCGCGGCGGGGGTTGGGCAGGCTGGTCACAGGTCCCCCTCGTAGTAGTCGCGGGCGTCGGCCGGGTTGGCGAAGGGCCGGTACGGCGCGCGGGCAGCGCTCTGCCCGGTGCGGGTGGCCCCGGCGGGTTGGGCGTTGATCGCCTCGTGGACCATGCTCGGCAGCACGCTCGGGCTCATCGGCTTCGCCGCGTACAGCCGCAGCCCGGCGCGGATGTCGTCGTCGCTGGTGCCGCCGTCGAGCAGGTCCTTGATGACCTTGCCGAGGTGGCCCCGCACGTTGGCCGGTACCGGCTTCGGGCAGGTGGCGACGTACTCGGCCACCAGGTCGCCCGCGTTCACCGACGGCTTGCCGGTAGGCGCGGCGACCAGGACCGGGCCGTCCCGGTCAGGTGCTGCCGACGAGGGTGCCGGGGTGGGCGCGGCGTCGCCGCCCCCTTTAGGGGTAGATCCATGGTCCAAGGTCCATGGTCCAGGCACGACGTTCTCCGGAGCCCTCCGGAGGGACTCCGGAGAAGCCGTCTGACCTGCACCTTCGCTCGGAGCTGCCGCATTCGGCACTGGCAGGGCTACTGCGGGGGCGGGATCGGGGTCGGCGGAGAACGGCCGCTGGGCGGGGACGGCCTCCGCGAGGGTCGCGAGCGGTTCCGGAAGGCTCCGGAAGTTCTCCGGAGCCGGGCGCGCGCAGCCCTTGCCCTTGGCCTTGCACTTGCCGCACCAGCCGCCGCTCTCGTGGACGGGACAGGCGGGCAGGCGCGAGGGGGTGGGGTGGGAGATCTTCTGGTGCTCGTGCCACTTGGTGACGTGCAGGTACTGGCAGCCGTCGCAGCCGGTGTAGCGGCAGATCAGGCCGGTCTCGGCGAGCTGTCGCAGCTCGTCCTCGGTGTCGAGCGCGGTGTGCTCGGGCCGCAGCGACCACAGTGCGCCGTTGAGGACCGCCGCGTTGTCGCGGTGACGCCCCTCGTCGTCGGCCTGGGTGAGCAGGCACAGGAACGTGCGCTCGGCGGTCAGGGAGACCGATGCGAGATCCTCCGAGACGGGGTACTCGGGCTTGATAGTGCGGATGCGCGCCATGGCCTACCACCCCGCCTTCGGGGAGGAGGCGTGCGGAGTAGGTGCGCCGCACAGTGGCGACGCCGTACGCTGGAGCACGTTGGTCCTTCCTCGGTGCGCTCATGGGCTGCAACCCTGCACCGTGGCGGATCGTCGTGGATGGGCGGTTTTGGGACCTTTCGGGCCCTCGGTGTTGATAGCACCGGGGGCCTTCGGCCTTTTCGGGGTGAGCGCGACAGCGCGCCGCGATGCGGTTTGGCTTGACATGCGCTTCACTGTGCATCACTATGGCACCCTGGCGGCCGCTATGCAAGTCGCCTCAGGATCGGATGCGAGGTGAATTGATGGTCGGGACGGACGAGCCCACGGACGACACGACTGGCGAGCCGGAAGAGGAGCTGCCGGGAAGCGAGCCTGCAGGCCCGGAGGCCCCCGCCGGCATGAGCGAGGAGAACGCGGCCGAGCGCGTCCGAATGGAGCGCGAGCGCCGCGGCTGGAGCACCGGCGAGCTGGCCAAGCGCATGGCCGAGGCCGGCTACCCGATCAACCAGTCCTCGGTCTGGCGCATCGAGAGCGGCGAGCCGCGCCGACGGATCAACCTCGACGAGGCGATCGGCTTCGCCAAGGTCTTCGACCTGCCCCTTGAGGACCTCCTCGGCCCGCCGACCTCTCCCGAAGAGAAGATCATGCAGGAACTCGCCGACCACGTGGTCCAGGGCTACCGACTGGCCGCGCAGGGCGCCGAGTTCACGACCAAGGCTTTGACAGCCGCCGAGAAGTACTGCCAGGACTTCCCCCACAACCGCAAACGGCTGCGCGGGAAGATCGCGATCGGCCTCTCCTTCGAGTACCGCAGATACGCGCCCACGCCGCTGGTGCAGGAGTTCCTGCGGGGCGGCAAGATGCCGTCCGAGCCGGTCCACACCGACGAGTAGCCCGGCGGGGTCGGTCACCCGGGCCACCATCGACCGTTCGCCAGGACCGCTCGAGATCGTCTTTGGAAAACGGCCGGGGCCGCTCCTACCGTGCTCACGAGCCCGACCAGCCATTTGGCGCGGCCGGGATCCAGAGCTAACGTCACACCCCACGCGGCCACCAACCGCGCAACGCCCATCCACGACGTCGACCACGGTGCAGGGTTGCAGCCCGCCAGCCACCGAGGAGGGAACCGCATGCCGCCCCAGCAACACCCAGCCTCAGGCTGCGGCTTCTGCTCGGCCACCACCGCGCGGTTCGTCGCGGACTCCGTCGCCACTGCCCCCAGCACCTCCCCCAGACCCATCTGACGGGTCTGTCCCCAGCTGCCGTCCGCAGCCCGCAGGCCACCTGCGCTGGACACCGACGCAGCTTCTCCGCCGTACCGCCGCGACAGATCGCGGCCGGTCCGACTCCCGCGATCTCGATGCTGTCGTCCGATCGCCGCCTTCTCGCTACCGGTCGGGAGCCGCCCCTCCCCCAACCGCCCATCCACGATGTCGCCATGCGGTAGCCCGGGTTGCAGCCCGCCGGCCACCGTAAGAGGAGCCACATGCCCCAGCTGTCTCTCCGCGCTGCCCAGCCGGACGCCTGCTCTGCGGCCACCTACCTGAAGGCCATTCAGGCCCCAGCGACGGCGGCTCGGTCAGCACTGGCCACTACCAGCTTCCCCCGTTCCAGCCGCGCGATCGACGGCTCGCTCACAGCGCTGCGTGAGCGGGAGTCCGCCGGTGGCAAGGACACGCGCAAGCGGGTCGACCCCTCGGTGGCGCCGGCGGTCTTCGCGCCCAGCGACGCAGTCGTGGGCCGCTTCCACACCGGCCGCCGAATCGACAACCGCCCTGAGTCGCTGCCCAACTGGCGGGTCTCCACCACCATCCCGGAGACTGCTGCCGCGATCTCCCAACTCCTCGGCGGCGCAACGGCCGACGACTGGACCCAGGGGGTAGTGACCGGTTCGCCTGCGGTTCGTGTCGTCCTCGACGGCGCGGACTCCGTCACGACAGAGCTTCGGCTGTGGGGGCCGAAGGGACTCGTTCACCACTGTGACGGCGTCGTGTTCCTCTCGCCGACCGAGGTCCAGGGGACTCCGTGTGGCTGCCCCGAGTCCTCCGAGGAACGGGCGGCGCTGGCGAAGAAGCTGCAGGCTCCACAGCCTGCGACCACCGTGGTCTTCCGACTGGCGGGGCGCTACGACCTCGGACGGTTCGAGTTCAGTTCGCCCTCTCGGCTCCTCGCCGACGCGGCGGTCACGACCCGCGCCCAGCTCGCCGGTATCGCGGGGGAAGCCCTCTGCGAACTGGCACTTGAGCTCGTCACGGTCACGGTGGGCGGTGGCGTCGAGGTCTCGTACCGGAAGCCGACGCTGACGGTCCTCGGCCCCTGGAGCTAGGGCCCCCCATCGCAGAGGCGGCCCCGGACATCCCTTGTCCGGGGCCGCTTTCACATGTCGGCGTCTGTCACAGCACGCGCTGTCCCTCGCCGTCGTCGGCCGCCTCCCGACGCTTGGCGAACTCGATCTTCACCCGCTGGTGCACCGGCAAACGGCCCCCGCGCTCCGGGGCCTTGAACACCGTGATCCGGTCCACGAACAGCTTGACGAACTTCCTGCGCTCGGCGAGGGGGGCGCTCTCCCACCACGAACCCGGGCCGATGGGGTCGGCCGCCGGGTCCTCGGGCAGCCACTCGGCGATGGGGATCACCGGTGTCGCCGCCTCCTCCAGTACGGCGATCCTCGCCTCGGCCGCCTCCAGGAGGTGCAGGAGCGCGGCCTCTTCCGTGACGAACCTCCGCCGGCCGATGTCTCCCCGGAAGCCGCCCGCCTTGCGGTCGTCGTAGAGCTCCTCAAGCGCCCTCACCGCATCAGCACGCTCCGCGACGAGCGTCGCGCGTTCCCGCGAACGCTCCGGCAACTCGGTGGCGACACCGAACCTGCGCGTCGCCTCGGCGAGAACCGCCAGGGCCTCGTGGTCGTGCTCGACCTCCCTCAGCAGCTCGAAGATGCTCCGTGCCACGTGGTCGTCCAGTGCCGCCTGACTGACCGTGCACTCTCCGGCGTGCTGGCCGGGCAGCATCTTCCGCCGGCGGCACCGGTACGACCGCTTGACCGCCTTGGCGCTGTCGGCGTGGGAGGTCTTCACCGATCCGCACTCGCAGTACAGGACCTCCATCGCGGACAGCAGCGACTCGCCCCGCGAGAGCCCCTTCCCGCGGCCTCGCGCGTCAAGCCACTCCTGCAGCTCGTACCACTCCACGGGCGGGATGATCGCCTCGTAGATCTGGAGCGGAAGCATCGTCTCGGGGTCGCGGAGGATGCGGTAACTCTCCACCGTGCTCGTGGATTTGCCGTTCTCGCCGACCTTGTAGACGGGTACGGCGGCGAACCCGGCTATCCGGGGATCCCTGAGGATGCGCTTGACGGTCTTGGTGTCCCACGCGCTGTCCTTCGTCTTCTTGCCGTAGGTCGCGCCGCGCGTGGGCACGACGACCTCGTTGTTCATGCTGTTGACGATCCCGCCCAGCGAACCGGGGTGGCGGCGCCGCTTGGGGTCGTACACCTGGTCCTTGTGCTTCTTGATCGTCGCCCAGATGTCACGGATGACCCCCGGCTCGTTCGTGGTGTGCACGAGGGTCTGGATGACGATCGGCCGACCGTCCGCCGTGAGCCTGGTCTCGGCCTTCAACTCGAAGCCGTACGGCGCCTTGCCGCCGATGTACCCGCCCAGGTCGAGTGCCATGGCCTTGGCGCCCCGGACGGCGACGCTCTTGTTCTTGCTCTCGTTGTGGGCCTGGTCCAGCCGCATGAACATGTGGATCAGGTCCACCAGGTTGCCCTTGCGGAACTCGCCCTCGGTGACGCTGACGATGGTGACGCCGAGGTTCAGCAGCTCGACGACGACCGGGATCGCGTCGAGCGGGTCGAGGCGCGAGAGGCGGCTGACGTAGTAGACGACCAGCAGGTTGATCCGGCCCGCCCGGCAGTCCTGCAGCAGCTTCTCGAACTGCGGCCGCTCGACTCCGGTGAACGCCGAGATGCCCAGGTCCTCGTAGTAGGCGACCGACTTGGCGTTGCGGCGCCTGGCCTCGGCCGTACCCAGCTCGCGCTGGGTCGTGGTCGAGGCTTCACTGGCGTTCTCGCGCGCGTCGGACTGGCGCGCGTAGACGGCCGCGTGGACGTCCAAGCCGGTGATCACTGCTGGTGCTGACATGAGTGCTGATGTTACTACTCCCCTAACTGACATAACCCAAGGGCACCCCCTGGCACCCGCACCGCGGCTTCGAGACGGTCACGTACATCATCGACGGGACCTTCATCCACCAGGACTCGCACGGCGGCGGTGGCGTCATCACCGACGGCGACACCCAGTGGATGACGGCGGGCTCCGGCCTGCTGCACATCGAGACCCCGCCGGAGTCGCTGGTGATGTCCGGCGGCCTGTTCCACGGGCTGCAGCTCTGGGTGAACCTGCCCGCCGCGGACAAGATGATCGCGCCGAAGTACCAGGACATCCGCGGCACGAACGTGAAGCTGCTCGCCTCCTCGGACGGCGGCGCGCTGGTGCGGCTGATCGCCGGTGACATCGCCGGCCACCAGGGCCCCGGCGCCACGCACACGCCGATCACCATGATCCACGTGTCGGTGAACCCCGGCGCCGAGGTCACCCTGCCGTGGCGGGCCGACTTCAACGGCCTCGCCTACGGCCTCGCCGGCAGCGGCTCGGCCGGAACGGAGCGGCGCCCGTTCCACATGGGTCAGGCCGTCGTCTTCGGCGAGGGCGACTCCCTCACCATCCGGGCGGACGACACCCAGGACTCCCGGAGCGCCAACTTCGAGGTCGTCCTCCTCGGTGGCGAGCCCATCCGGGAGCCGGTCGCCCACTACGGCCCGTTCGTGATGAACAGCCACCGCGAGCTCCAGCAGGCCATGGAGGACTTCCAGGCCGGCCGCCTGGGTACCGTCCCGGCCTCGTGAGCACCGGCCGGCGTCACCGGCTCCGGTGACGCCCGCCGATCCCGACCGACGGCGCGGACCCTCCCCACCCGGAGGGCCCGCGCCGTCGGCGCGTCCTGCCCGAGGTCCGCCGCGCGCCCCCGGCCGGCTCCCCGCCGCGGCGTCACAGCAGCGCGTAGAGGGCCGAGGCGTCGTCGTGCGCCTTGCCGCGCGGCCAGCGCTCGCAGGCCGCGTCCGACCGCTCGACGGCCCGCACCTGGGCGATCAGCTCGCCCGGACCCGACTCCCCGAGCAGGCGCAGCGCGTCCGCCCAACTGCCCAGACCGAAGCGCTCGGTGTAGCGCGAGGCACCGTCGCTCAGGGCGGCCACCGCGTGCAGCCGGTCCAGGCCGACGAAGCCGGTCTCGGCGTGCTGCGCGGCCTTGGGGCTCGCGGCGGCGATCCACGGCCCGGCGCCGGAGTTGCGCACCGCCCGGACGGCCAGCGCGTACTCCAGGTGCAACGCGGCCCGCTCGGTCGAACCGGGCACCGTCGACCAGACCTGCCGGCGCAGCGCCTCGCCGCCGGGGAAGCGCTGGTTGTCCCCGATCACCTTGGGCGGGCCGTCCTTGTACTGGAGCACCAGCAACGAGTCCCCGAGCACCAGGTACTCCAGCGCTCCGCCGTGCCGCCGGGCGGCGACCACCATGGCGGCGGGCGTGTTGGGGTGCGCGAGGTCGCAGCGGCCGCCGTGCAGCGCGGCCGTCTCCACGATGGCGTCGGCCAGGCACTCGGCGATCGAGCGGTCCGCCCGGTCGGTGAGCCGCGCCAGCAGGTGCACCCCCAGTCGCCGTACGTACCACGGGGTGCCGTGGCGGCACCCGGACTCCAGCCCGGTCGGCGAGCTCGCACCGTCGAGCAGTACGAGCGCCTCCGGTGAGGCCGCCGCGAAGTCCTCGCTCTCGCGGTCCGGCCGCCGTGCTTCCCCTGCCAGCTGTACCTGCATCCCGACAGTGTGGACGCCCGGTGGGGCGCGGGCCCAGACCCGTGCACGCGGCGCGTCCCGGCCCGGCCGGAGCTGCCCGGTGGCAGTGGGGGCAATTCGCCCATACCGTCGGATATCGAGTGGACAATTCGGCCAATCAGGGCCCACCGGGTTTGACGCCTCCTTCGGGGACCGGGGTGGACCGAGACTGACGAGGAGCAGGGGATGTTCTGGCAGTTCATCGTGCTACTGGCCGCCTCGACCGGCTTCCCGACCGCCGCCCTGCTGTTCCTGATCGGCGGGCCGCGCTTCCCCGACGAGCAGCGCGACGGCCGCTGACGGCCGGCGGGCGACGGCCTGGCGGCTGACGGCTGACGGCTGACGGCTGACGGCCTGGCACGCTGCGGGCCCCGCTCCGGGCCGACCGGGCCGACCGGTTCACGGGGCCGCGGCCTCCAGCCCGGCCGCCAGGAAGCCGACGGCGTTGTCGACGACCGCGGGTTCGGCCAGGATCCGGCGGTGGCCCAGGCCCCGGGTGAGGATCAGGTCGAGCCGGTCCCCGTACGCGGCCTTGAGCCGGTGGGCGTGCTCCACGCCGACCTTGCGGTCCCCCTCGTCGTGCACCAGCAGGATCGGCAGGGCGACCTCCTCCGGGCTGCGGGCGGCGTCGAAGTACGTGGTGACGTCCTCGACCCCGGGGAACATCTCCCGCTCGAAGCGCCGCCCGACCTCCCGTTCCAGCACGCTGTTGAGGCCCAGCTCGGCGCAGAAGGCCGCAGGCAGGTAGGAGAACTCGCCGACCCCCGCGACGGCGACCAGCCGCCCGGCCCGCAGGCCCCCGCGCAGCGCGAGGAAGGCCGCGTTGACGCCGAGCGAGTGCGCGACGACGGCTTCGAAGTCGCCGTACCGATCCTGCAGCCCGGCGGCGATGGCCCGGTACTCCAGCACCGTGGTCGCCCGGCCGCCGGACGCGCCGTGCCCGGGGGCGTCGAACGCCACCGGGCTCAGCCCGAGCGCGCGCAGCCGCGGGACGAAGGCGGCGAAGCGGGAGGCCCGGGACTGCCAGCCGTGCAGCATCAGAACGGGCCGGGCACCGTCGCCCCAGCGGTAGACGACCACCCGCTTGCCGTGGACGGTGAGCTGCTCGGTGGCGGCCGAGTCGTGGGCCTCGCGCTCGCCGGAGCGCACCCGACCGCGCCGGACCGGGTGCCGGAACAGCTCGAACGCGACCTTGCCGGCCAGGCCGGGGGCGGGTCGGGAGGCGGTGTTGAGGGCGGTGCGGATCAGTGTGGCGGCCGGGTCCATCGGGGTCTCCCTGTCGGTGCTGACGGGCGTGCCTGGGTGCGGGGCCGAGCTCGATCGAGATATTAGCACGACCGTTCGTGCAGTTTCATGGGCGCGGGACCCCCGGGAAAGGGCCGGGGATCAGGCCAGCTCAGGCGCCCTCGGGTCGGCCGCCTCCGCGCGCAGCAGCCGCAGCACCAGCCGCCCCGCCCGGTCGTAGGCGCCCGGCTCGTCGAGCAGCAGGGCCTGCGAGTTGGCCGCCTCCAGCACCGCGATCAGGGCGAAGGCGAGGTCCTCCAGGTCGGTGCCGGCCCGCAGTCCGCCTGTGGCCCGGGCCTGGGCCAGCGACTCGACCACCGCCTCGCGCCACTCCCGGGCGCAGTGCGCGAGCGCGTCGCGCAGGGGGCCCGGCCGGGCGTCGAACTCCGCGTTCACCTCGAAGAAGAAGCAGCCGCCGGGAAAGACCCGGGCCCGCGAGTACGCCAGCCAGCCCTCGCAGAGCAACCGGGCCCGGCCCAGGCCGGGTTCGGTCCGCTCCAACGGGGTGACCACCGCGTCCAGGAAGATCCGCCGGGCCGCCCGGACGGTGGCCAGCTGCAGCTCCTCCTTGGAGCCGAAGCCCGCGAAGACGCCGCTCTTGCTCAGTCCGAGGTCGGCGGCCAGCCGCCCGATCGACAACGCGTCCAGCCCCTCGACGGAGGCGATCTCGACCGCCCGGCGCAGCACCGCGCGGCGGGTCTCCTCCCCGCGCAGGACCCGGCCGTCGGCCCGGCCGTCGGCGCGTACGGCCGCCCGTCCGTCCGTGCCAGAACCGGTCACAGTGCACCTCAGCTGTCCGTCGGGACGGGAGACCCGTCGTCACCGGGAGCGGTGCCGGGCGGCCCAGGGCCGCGGGCCGCCCGGCGCTCCCGCGTCCTGCCAGCGTATAGGGGGCACCCTCCGGCCCACCGGGCCCGACCGCCCCGGCGGCGTGCGGCACCGGCAGTGGCGGTGCCGGTGGCGGTCGCGGCGGCGGCACCGCCGGAACCGGCGCTAGCCGGCCAGGGCCCGCTCCAGCACGGCGGCCTGGGCGAGCAGCAGTTCGTCCGCACCGGCCGCGCCGACCACCTGGAGGCCCAGCGGCAGCCCGTCGGGCGCCCGGCCGGCCGGCAGACTGAGGGCGGGCAGTCCGGCGTAGCTCCAGGGCAGGGACATCACGGCGTCTCCGGTGCTGTCCAGGCCGAGCGGGGCCGGTCCGGTCGCCGAGGGTGCCAGCCAGAGGTCCACCCCGGCCCGGCCGGCCTGCTCGGCGATCCGCGCGCGGAACTGCGCACGGGCGCTCAGCGCGGCCTCGCGGTCGCTGGGGTCCACCCCCTGGCCGTGCCGGATGCCCGCCGCCGTCTCGGGCCGGTAGAGGCCGCCGAAACGGGCGAACCAGTCGGCGTGGCTGCGGGCGAATTCGAACCGGTTGACCGTCCGCAGCTGCCGGACCACCTGCTCGAAGTCGGGCAGCAGGTCGACCGGGCGGACCGTCAGTCCGGCGGCGCGCAGCCGGTCGAGCTGCTCCTGGAAGGCCTCCCGCGCCAGCGGTCCGGCACGCTCCGGGTACGGCCCGACGGGTACTCCGAGCACGGGCGGCGCGACGTCCCCGGTCGGCCGCCAGTCGTCGCAGAGCAGCGGGGCGGCGAGCGCCGCACCGGCCAGGTCGGCGGTGAACAGACCGAGGGCGTCGAAGCTCGGCGCGTTCGGGATCACCCCGTCCATCGGGATCCGCCCGTACGTCGGCCGCAGGCCCACCACCCCGCAGTAGGCGGCGGGCCGGATCACCGAGCCGACGGTCTGGGTGCCGATCGCCAGGGACACCAGCCCGGCCGCGACCGCCGCCGCCGAGCCGCTGCTGGAGCCGCCCGGGGTGTGCCAGGGGTGGTGGGGGTTCCGGGTCGGCCCGGGGGCGCTGCCGGCGAACTCGGCGGTGACCGTCTTGCCCGCCACCAGCGCGCCCGCGGCCCGCAGCCGGTCCACCACGACGGCCTGCGGCCCGGCCAGCACACCGGGCGGCAGCGCCGAGCCGGCGTGCGTGGGCAGGCCGTCGACGTGGACGATGTCCTTGATCCCGACGGCGACCCCGTACAGCGGCGGCGCGGCGGCCGGATCGGGGTACCGGGCGACCAGCGCACGGGCCTCGGCCCGCAGCCGTTCCGGCCGCCCGGGCTCGGGCACGAAGGCGTGGATCAGCGGGTCCAGCCGCTCGATCCGGCCGCAGAGCAGGTCGGCGTGGGCGACCGGACCGGGGTGCCCGGACCGCAGCCGCGCGACCTCGTCGGCCAACGACCGTGGGCGGACCAGGGATTCGTCCATGCCGACCAGGCTAGGACGTCCGGGCTACGGGTGCTCGGTCGCCAGGTACGGCGTCTCGCGCAGGTAGTACGCGCCGCAGGTGTGGCAGCAGAGTTCGGGCGTCTTGCCCCAGTCCACCGGATCCCGCAGCCGCGCACCCGCGTCCAGCTCCCGGCCGCACATGGCGACGGCCTCGGAGCCGCGGACCATGTGCCAGAGCCTCACCCCGGCGGACGGACCGCCGTCACCGTACTCGGCGCGCATCTGGTGCATCATTCCTCCATCGTCCGGCGGCCGTCGGGCACCGGCAACCGGGGCGGGACCGCCACCGGACGTCTGACGGACGCCGCACCGGACGTCTGACCGGACGCCCCACCGGGGCCCCCGTCCGACGCACCCACCGGACGCACGCACCAGGGCCCCGTCCGACGCACCCACCCGCCGGACGCGCCGCCGATCGCCGTCGACGGCACGTCCGGGCCGGGGATCAGACCAGGCTGCCGTGCAGCCGCAGCCGGGCGATGCCGCCGTCCGGGAAGACGTCGAGCCGGACGTGGGTGGCCGGGCGGGGGCCGTCGAGCACCAGGCGGTGGACGGCGTCGGGCTGGAGCCGGGTGCGGGGCACCAGCTCGAACCACTCCTGCGGGTCGGCCGCCCGCTCGTCCCGGCCGTAGAGCGCGGCCCAGCCGGCCGCGTTGCCGACGTAGTAGCCGGTGTCGATCTCCACCGCGCGGATCGCGCCCCGCCCGGCGAGGCGCAGCAGGACCCAGTCGTGGCCGTCGTCCCGGCGCCGGCGGTTCTCCCAACCGTCGCCCATCGCGCGGGACTTGCCGGGCAGGGCCAGGTTGGACGGGGGCGAGAAGAAGCGGTCCGAGGCGTCCTCGACCGCGCCGCCGTGCTCGATCGCGGCCAGGTCGAAGGTACCGAGGGCGGCCAGCCAGGCGGTGTCCGGCCGGGCCTCGCCGTGCACCCGCAGCCGGGCGATGCCGCCGTCGGGGTACTGGCTGAGCCGCAGGTGGGTGAAGCGGCGCCCGCCCTCGACCGCGAAGCCGTTGGCGGCGTGGCCGCGCACCGGGGAGCGGGGCACCAGCGGGTGCCAGACGGTGGAGTCGGCGAGCAGTTCCTCCGGGCCCGGGGTGCCGGGGAGTTCGGCGCCCTCCAGGCTGATCTGCCGCGGGTAGTTGCCCCGGAAGTGCGCGGTGTCGACGATCACGCCCTGGACGACTCCCGGGACGCCCAGGCGGATCAGCGCCCAGTCGTGGTCCCGCGCGGTCGGGTGCGGGCGGTCGTCGGCGGCGCCCCGGCGCCGGCGGGTCTCCCAACCGTCCATGATCTGGCCCTTGTTGCCGAAGGTGTGCGGGCGGAACTCGGCGGGCTCGGGCAGCAGCAGGTTCTCCCGCTCGGCGAACAGCTCGTCGTTGGCGGCGATCACGGCGCCGCCGAGCCGGCGGTCGGCCAGGTCGGTCAGCGTGGTGAAGTCGAAGGTGCCGGAGCGGTAGTCGGCGTACGGGTTGCCGCCCGCGTAGGGCAGCGCGTCGGCGTCGGGCAGGGTCCTGGGTGTGCTGTCGGTGGCCATGCGTCCACCATGGCTCCGCGGAACCGAACAGGTCCATCACAAAGATCTGACCAAAACGTTCAGTTGGACTGAACATCCCGGGCCGTGTCGGCCAGCGCCGCGAGCACCCGGCGCAGCGGCGGGGTCCCCTCCGTCCCCGCGCGGACCGCGGCGACCACCCGGCGGGTCGGCAGGTCCGCGGGCAGCGCCCGGACCACCGCCCCGCCACCGCGCCCCGCCGAGGCCAGCCGGGGCACCAGCGCCACCCCGAGGCCGGCCGCGACCATCGCCAGGATCGCCGACCAGTCCGCCGCGGTGTGCGCCCGCTCGGGCACGAACCCGGCGTCCGCGCACGCGGTCAGGGTGATCTCCCGCCAGGGGCCGGCCGCGCCGTAGATCCACGGCTCGTCCGCGAGGTCCGCGAGCCGCAGACCCGCCGCGTCGGCCCGCGGGTGCCCGGGCGGCAGCGCCACGTCCAGCGGGTCGCTGAGCAGCACGGACTCGACGAACCGGGGATCGCCGCCGGCCGGCCGCACCGCGAGCGAGAGCGCCAGATCGACGTCCCCCGCCGCCAGCAGCCCGTACGCCCCGGCCGCCTCCGCCTCCACCACCCGGACCGTCAGCCGCGGTGCCTCCACGCGCAGCCGGGCGATCGCCGGGACGAGCAACCCACCGATCGCGGTGGCGAAGGCGCCCACCCGCACCTCGCCCGCCTCGCCGTGCAGATACCCCGCGAGCTCCGCCTCGGCCCGCTCCAACTGCCCGAACACCAGCTCCGCGTGACGCAGCACCAACCGTGCCGCGCTGGTCAGCCGGACCCGCCGCCCGTACGGCTCCAGCATCGGCGCGCCCAACTGCCGGGCCAGCGCCGACACCTGCTGCGAGACCGCCGACGGCGAGAGGCTGAGCCGTTCGGCCGCCGACGTCACCGTGCCGCACTCGCCGACCGCCCGCAGCACCCGCAACCGCCGCAGATCCCACTCGCCCACCGCACCCATCGCGCCAGCGTAGTTCCCTTTCGGCCACCCCGGCCGGAACGCTGTGCCCACCCCTCGATAGGGTGCGGCGGCGCGACCCCGCCGGCGATCACGCCAGGCCACAAGTCGCCCCCATTCGGACATATTTCACCCAAAGCTGGAGCAATGACCGTGCGTTCCTCACGCCTTCTGGCCGCCTCCACTCTGCTCGCGCTGTCGCTCGGCGCGACGGTCTGCGCGGCCACCGCCGGTGCGGTCGGCGTCTCGCCGAGCCCGACCGCGTCCAGCACCCCGTCGGCGCCGCCGACCAGCCCGGCCGCGTCCCCGAGCACGCCGCCGGCGAGCGGCACCCCGTCGGCCGGCACCTCCCCGTCGGGCACCCCGTCCGCCCCGGCCACCACCCGGCCGACCAACCTGCCCACGCCTCCCCTGCCCACCCCGGCCGGGGGAGCGTGCACCAGCCACCGCACGATCGAGCTGAAGACCACGGGCAGCGGCCTGGCCAACACCACGCTGGTCAAGGGCGGCGCCGCCCAGGAGCTGACGGCCACCTTCGAGAACACCAGCGGCGTCGACCTGCAGAAGGCCGAGACCTCCTTCTTCCTCACCGACATCAGCGAGGTGGAGCCCGTCGTCAACCCGGTCACCTGGGGCAAGGACGCCTTCACCGTCCAGGTGAAGCTGCCCGGTGGCGACTGGAAGAACCCGGAGTCGGGCAGCGTGAAGGCCGACGACTCCCACCTGATGATCGACCTGGGCACCCAGAAGATCGCCAAGGGCGCGAAGCTGACCCTCCAGGTGCGGCTCGCGGCCACCGGCAAGGCGGTCACCGCCCGCTACTTCGCCCAGCTGGCGGTCGCCTCCGAGACCTTCGAGGGCAAGAACGTCCCGGGCGCCCCCGCCGACAGCTGCGTCCAGTTCAGCGGCAGCCACCGGGTCGACGACCTGTTCAAGGTCGCCGACACCGCGGCCGCCGCGACCACCCCCGCGGCCACCGGCTCCGCCAAGGCCTCCGCCTCCCCCGCGGCCGGCCCGCACCTGGCCGAGACCGGGTCCAGCTCGAACACCCTCCCGATCGCCCTCGGCGGCGCCGCCGTGCTCGCCGCGGGCGCCGGCACCCTGATCGCGCTGCGCCGCCGCAAGGCCGGCTCGCACGGCTGACACCGGCAGCGGTGACGGAGGAGGGGTACGGGCGGCGCGCCCGTACCCCTCCTCGCGTCTCCCCGGTCAGCAGGCCCGCAGCAGCGCGCCGTCCTGCCACTTGAGGATCTTGTCGAAGCTGACGATGGCTCCGCGCAGGGGGTGGTTGCGGAGCTGGACGTGGTCGGTCAGGGCGTGGATCAGGAAGAGGCCCCGGCCGGATTCGGCGGTGAGGTCGGGGAGGGTGTCGAGGTCGACCGGGCGCAGCGTGGGCGCGGCGGCCCCGGGGCGGCACGGGGGCAGGACGTGGGTGTCGTAGGGGCGGTCCTCGCGGCGGGGGCGGTGGGCGGTGAGGACCGGGCGGGGCACGCTGGCGCGGCCGCGCCGGGCGCGGCGGTGCGGGGCCGGGCGGGCCGGCGGAGCGGCCGGACGGCGCGGCGGGAACGGCACGGGGCCGGCGGCGGCCGGCGCGGCGAGGCCGGGGCCGGAGTCCGTCACCTCGATCCGCAGCAGGTCCCCGTTGATCGACGCGGTGACCTGGAAGCTGTCGTCCGACCGGCCGCCGGCGCCGTGCTCGACGGCGTTGGCGCAGGCCTCGCTGAGGGCGACCCCGAGGTCGTCGGCGATCTGCGGGTCGACGCCCGCCGTTGCCATGGCACCGAGCAGGATGCGCCGGGCCAACGGCACGCTCGCCGGGTCGCGCTTGAGGTGCAGAGTCCACCAGATGTCCACGGGAGGTCCCTCCTGGCTGCGGCTCCACATACAACTAGGTATCTCCTCGTGATCATGCGGTGAACCGTTCAGGAGGTCCGCTACCGCCCGTTCGGCGGATGGACTGGCGCGGTGGTCTGTGCCGAGCGGCGCACACCGGGGGCCGCACGCCGGGCCGAACGGGGCATTCGTAGGGATTTCCCACCCTGCCAACGACGGCGCGGTGGGCGATGAGATGATGGCCCGGCCATGACTGCCCTCGCCGCCGCCCCGCACCCGGGCGCCCCCGCACCGGACGCGCCGGTGGGGGCCGCCGCCTGGGACCTGCGGCTTGCGCGGGCCGTCCCGTTCGCCCTGGTCTGCACGCTGATCGCGGCCGCCGGGCACGCCCTGGCCGGCGGCGGGAACGTGGCACCGCCCGCGCTCGCGACCGGCTTCGCGGCCGTCCTGGTGCTCGCGGTGGCCTTCGGTGGCCGGGAGCGCTCGCTCGGGGCCATCGCCGGCGCGCTCGGGGCGGGCCAGCTCGGACTGCACTGCCTGTTCCATACCTTCGGCGGTCACGCCACCGCGGCGACCGGCGCGATGGCCGGTATGCACCACGGCGGCGGCTCCGCCCCGCTGACCCTGCCCCAGGTGGCCGGCCGGCTGATCTGCAACGAGGCCCATCCCGGCACGCTGGCCGGCCTGGCCGGCGGCCCGTCCGCCGAACAACTGGTCGCCAACGCGGGTCTGGACCCGCGGGCGTTCGCCGTCGCGCCCTGGTGGCAGGGCGGTCTGCTCGGCATGACGCCGTCGATGCTCGCGGGTCACCTGGCCGCCGCCCTGGTGGCCGGCTGGTGGCTGCGGCGCGGCGAGGCCGCGCTCTGGCGGCTGGTCAGGATCACCGCCACCGCGGCCCGGGAGCACTGGGCCACGCCGCTGCGGACGGCGTTCGCGCTGGCCGCGGCGCTGCTGCGCGGTCTGCTCGGCACGACCGGCGGGCCCGCCCGCCGGTCCGGTGCCCGGGCCGGGGACAGCCGGCCGCCGGCCCGCGCCGCTCTGCGGCACAGCGTGGTGCGGCGCGGCCCTCCGTTCGGGGCCCTCGCGTACTGACCCGCCCCCGACGGCGTGCCGGCAAGGCCGCCGTTCCGGGCTCCGGGCGTGCGCGACAGCCGAGCCGTACCCGCCGCGCCCCGCGGCGCGGCCCCCGCTCGTCCCCCCCCACCGCGCGGCCCCACCGAGGCACGGATCACCGTGTCCGGGAGCGGGCCTGCCGCCGAGCCTCCGAACGGAGACCCGCATCATGCGTTCCCTTCCCGCCCGTCGTACCGCCGCCGTCGCCCTCACCGCCGCCGCGTCGGTGGTGCTGCTGGCCGGCCCGGCCTTCGCGCACGTGACCGTGAACCCGGGCAGCGCCCCGCAGGGCGGCTACACCGCCGTCGACTTCCGGGTGCCGAACGAGAACGACACCGCCTCGACGGTGAAGCTGGAGGTCAACCTCCCGCTGAACCACCCGCTGGCCTCCGTCCGCACCCTGCCGATGCCGGGGTGGACCGCGACCGTCGAGAAGTCCAAGCTCGACAAGCCGCTCAAGGTGCACGGCAACGACGTCAACGAGGCCGTCTCCAAGATCACCTGGACCGCCGACGCGGGCACCAAGATCGCCCCCGGGCAGTTCCAGGAGTTCCGGGTCTCGCTCGGCCCGCTGCCGACCGACACCGACAAGCTGATCTTCAAGGCGCTGCAGAGCTACGACAACGGCGACGTCGTCCGCTGGATCGACGAGGCCAAGGACGGCCAGCCCGAGCCGGCCAAGCCCGCCCCCGTGCTGGCCCTCAGCAAGGCCGCCGCCGGTGACGACCACGGCGTCACCGCCACCGCCTCCCCGTCGGCCGCCGCCGACGGCCACGGCCACGGCGACGCCACGAACCAGGCCGCCGCCGGCTCCTCCACCAAGAGCAGCGACTCCACCGCCCGCGTGCTCGCCGTGGTCGGCATCGTCGTCGGCCTGGTCGGCGCCGCGTTCGGCGTCCTCGGCCTGCGCCGCAAGAACGGCGGCTCCGCCTCCTGACCCCCGCACCGGCGGGGCCGCACCCGAACCGCACCCGGGTCCGGGTGCGGCCCCGCCGGTGATCCACCGCGCACGATCGGATCCCCCATGCCCCGCACCCCCCGCACCGCCCGCCTGGCCGGCGCCGCCGCCGTCGCGCTCGCCGCGGCCCTCACCCTGACCGCCTGCGGCTCCGACGGCGGTGGCGGCACCGGCCCCGCCAAGGTCACCCGGCAGAAGGCCGACTCGCCCTACGAGGGCACCGTGCTCGGCAAGAACTTCGACAAGCCCGACCTCCAGCTGACCGACACCTCCGGCCAGCCGTACGACCTGCGGCAGAAGACCACCGGCCGGAGCACCCTGCTGTTCTTCGGCTACACCAGCTGCCCGGACGTCTGCCCCACCACGATGGGCGACATCGGCGTGGCGATGACCAAGCTCTCCCCCGAGGAGCGGCAGAAGGTCGACGTCGTGTTCGTCTCCACCGACCCGCAACGCGACACCCCGCAGGTGCTACGCACCTGGCTGGACTCGATGGGCAAGGACTTCATAGGCCTCACCGGGGACCTGGCCAAGGTGAAGGCCGCCGCGAAGTCGCTGGGCATCCTGATCGAGGACCCGGTGGTCAACGCGGACGGGACGGTCACCTCCACCCACGGCGCGCAGGTGCTGGCGTTCCTGCCCTCGGACGACAAGGCGCACGTCCTGTACCTCAGCGGCACGGAGGAGAAGACGTACGAGCACGACCTCCCGCTGCTCGCCCGGGGGGTCGCGGCATGAAGGGCATCGGCGGTGCCCGCGGCTTCCGGCGGACCGCCCTGGCGGGGGCGGTGCTGGCGACGGCACTGGGCTCCGGCGCCATCCTGGTCGCCTGCGGCGCGGGCGGCGGGGACGGCGGGGACGTGGCAGCCGACCGGCCGGCCCTGCTGAGCGTCGCCGACTCGTACATCCCGCTGCCACCGGCGGGCGGGATGGCGGCCGGCTACCTGACCGTGCGCAACGACGGCGGTGAGGACCAGCTGGTCAAGGTCACCAGCCCGGCCGCCCGGTCGGTCACCATGCACCGCTCCACCGCGTCGACCATGGAGCAGGTCGAGCGCCTGGACGTCCCCGCGCACGGCGCGTTGCAGCTCTCGCGCGGCGGCAACCACCTCATGATCATGGGATGGCAGAAGGCCCCCGCCCTCGGTGACGAACTCGAACTCGACCTCACCTTCGCCCGGACCGGCACCGTCTCGGTCAAGGTGCCGGTCAAGGAACTCACCTACCGCCCCGGCCAGCAGTAAAGGGATCCAGGAGATGCTGACGGCCGCGTTGCCGAACCCCACCACCCGCCGCCGGCTCGTCGGGCTGCTGGGCCTGCTCGGCGCGGTCCTCGCGCTGATGCTCGCCGGCGCCGGACCGGCCGCCGCGCACGCCACCCTGCAGTCCACCGACCCCGCGCAGAGCTCGGTCGTCGCGACCGCGCCGCAGGCCGTCACGCTGACCTTCAGCGAGGCGGTGTCGCTCTCCAACGACTCGGTCCGGGTCCTCGACCCGGCCGGCAAGACGGTCGACACCGGCGGCCCCGCGCACGCGGACGGCAAGGACAACACCGCCCGGGTCGGGCTGACCAGCGGTCTGGCCAACGGCACCTACACGGTGGCCTGGCGCGCGGTCTCGGAGGACTCGCACCCGATCGGCGGGGCGTTCACCTTCTCCATCGGCGCGCCCTCGGACACCTCCGTCTCGACCACCGCGCTGAACGGCGCCAAGGCGGACGGCGTGGTCGCCGCGCTGTACGGCACCGGCCGGACCGTCGCCTACGGCGCGTTCGCGCTGCTCATCGGCGCGGCCGCGTTCGTGCTGGCCTGCTGGCCGGCCGGGGCGGCGCAGCGCGCGGTGCAGCGGCTGCTGATGACCGGGTGGGTGGCACTGCTGGTCTCCACCGTCGCGGTGCTGATGCTGCGCGGCCCGTACGAGCGGGGCTCGGGCCTCGGTCAGGCCCTCGACCTGTCGCTGGTGCGCGCCACCCTGGACGAGCGGATCGGCACCGCGCTGGCGGCCCGGCTGCTGCTGCTCGCGGCGAGCGGCGTGTTCCTGTCGTTGCTGGTCGGACAGCTGGGTCAGCCGGCGCCGCGCCCGGCCGAGGCCGGGGACGCGGGGGCCGCCGGGGACGCGGGGGACACGGGGGCCGCCGACCGCACGGCGACGGACGGGGTGCGGACGGCCGAGGACGCGGAGGAGGCCGAGCTGCGGCAGCTGGAGCGGCGTGCCGCCGAGCGCCCGCAGCACGAGGCCCGGCTGGGCCTGGGCGTGGCCGGGCTGGTGCTGGCCGTCGCCCTCTCGGCGACCTGGGTCGGCGCCGACCACGCCTCGGTCGGCATCCAGGTCTGGCTGGCGCTGCCGCTCGGCATGCTGCACCTGATCGCGATGGCGCTCTGGCTCGGCGGCCTGGCCGCGATGCTGGTCGGCCTGCGGCACGGGATCGGCGCGGACGTCGCCGACCGGTTCTCCCGGATCGCCTTCGGCTCGGTGGCGGTGCTCACCGCCACCGGGATCTACCAGTCCTGGCGCGGCCTCGGCAGCTGGGGCGCGCTGACCGGCACCGAGTACGGGCGGCTGCTGCTGGTGAAGACCGGCTGTGTGATCGCGATGCTCGGCGTGGCCTGGATCTCCCGCGCCTGGCTGGCCCGGCTGCGGGCCGCCCCGGCGGAGGCCGGGACGGTCGCGCCGGTCGAGGCACCGGAGCCGGTCGCCGTCGCGGCCCACTCCGACGACCCGCTCCGGCAGGCCCAGCTGGCCCGCCAGCAGGCGGCCCGGGCGACTGCCGGCCGCGACCGCGGACTCACCCCCACCCGGGCCGGACTGCGCCGCTCGGTGCTGGTCGAGGCGGTGGTGGCGGTGGCCGTGCTGGTGGTCACCACGATGCTCACCAACGCGCCGCCCGGCCGGGTGGCGAGCGAGATCGCGGCCTCCGGGACGGCGAACGGCGCCACGGTGCCCGCGCCGGGCGTGCCGGCCCCGCAGACGGTGCCCGGCCAGACGCTGGAGCTCAAGCTCCCGTACGACACCAAGGGCCGCACCCCGAACGCCAAGGGCACCGCGACCGTCACCCTCAACCCGGCCCGGACCGGCCCCAACGAGGTGCACCTGAGCCTGGACGGGGTGGACGGCCGGCCGGTCGACGTCCCCGAGCTGGAGCTCGCCTTCACCCTGCCGGACCGCGACCTCGGCCCGCTGCCGGTGCCGCTGACCGCCGAGGGCCCGGGGCGCTGGAGCGGCACCGCGCAGCTCCCGCTGGCCGGGAACTGGGTGGTGTCGGTGCAGATCCGCTCCTCGGAGATCGACCAGACCACCGAGATCAAGCCCCTGAAGATCGGGTGAGGGCGATGGACGACGCCACGGGCCCGGGCCGGGCCACCGACCCGGCGGCCACCGCGACCACCGGCAGCGGCGCGGAGCGGGCGCCGCGCGCCGGTGTCACCCGCCGGACCCTGCTGGGCACGGCCGGGGCCGGCCTGGTGGTCGGCGCGAGCGCCGGCGCGGCCGGGGCGGCCGTGCTGGACCGGGCGCCCGCGGCCGGTCCCGCCGGCGGCCCGAACGGCGCCCTCGGCGCCGGCCGGGTGCCGTTCCACGGCGAGCACCAGGCCGGCATCCTCGACCCGCAGCAGGCCCGGGTCCAGCTGGCCGCCTTCGACCTGGCCGCCGGCGTCGGCCGGGACGGGCTGCGGACGCTGCTGCGCGGCTGGTCCCGGACGGTCGCGCTGCTGGCCGCCGGCGAGCCGGCCGACGCCTTCGAGAACCAGGTGGCGCTGGACGCGGGCCCCTGTTCGCTGACCGTCACCTTCGGCTTCGGCGCCACCCTGTTCGACAAGGCCGGGCTGGCCGACCACCGCCCGGCGGCGCTGGAACCGCTGCCCGCCTTCCCGGCGGACGCGCTGGACCCCGCCCGTGGCGACGGCGACCTGTTCGTCCAGATCGGCGCGGACGACGCGCTGGTCGCCGTCCACGCCCTGCGGGTGCTCCAGCGCCGGGCGGCCGGCACGGCGGCGCTGCGCTGGCAGGCGGCGGGCTTCGCGCGGACGCCCGGCGCCACCGCGCACCCGATGACCGGGCGCAATCTGATGGGCCAGATCGACGGCACCAACAACCCGAAGCCCGGCGAGGACGGCTTCGCCGCCAAGGTGTTCTGCGCCGCCGGCGACGACCGGAGCGGCTGGCTGACCGGCGGCTCGTACCTGGTGTTCCGGCGGATCCGGATGCTGCTGGACAGCTGGGAGGCGCTTCCGGTGGACCGCCAGGAGCGGGTGATCGGGCGCCGCAAGGCGGACGGCGCGCCGCTCTCCGCGCCCGCCTCCGGCGGCGAGACCACCCCGGTCGACCTGACCGCGGCGGGGCCGGACGGCACGCTGGCGATTCCCGCCGACGCGCACGTCCGGGTGGCCGCGCCGGCCGCCAACGGCGGGGCGGCGATGCTGCGGCGGGGCTTCTCGTACTACGACGGCCTGCTGGCCGACGGCTCGCCGGACGCCGGGCTGCTCTTCCTCGCGTTCCAGGCCGACCCGGGCCGCGGCTTCACCCCGGTGCAGCGCAAGCTCGCCCGGGGCGACGGTCTCTCCCGCTTCCTGCGGCACGAGGCCAGCGGCCTGTACGCGGTGCCGCCCGGCGCGCCGGAGGGCGGCTACGTGGGGCAGACGCTGCTGGAGTGACCGGTCGGGGCCGCCCGCCCCGGTCGCGGCAGCCGGACCGCCGTCGGCGTCTCAGCCGTCCCGCCCCGGTCGCGGCAGCCGGACCGCCGTCGGCGTCTCAGCCGTCCCGCCCCGGGTTCCCACGGACCGGAACGCCGCCGTGGGAACCCGGTGAAGTGGCTAAGGTGATCTGCTCGGTAACCCTTTCGTATGGAGGCGGCATGTCGGCCACCCGCTACACCTACCTCGGCCCGGCGGGCACCTTCACCGAGGCGGCCCTGCGCACCCTGCCGGAGGCGGCGACCCGGGAACTGGTGCCGCTCGCCTCGGTGCCGCTGGTGCTGGACGCGGTGCGCGGCGGCGAGGCCTCGGGCGCGTTCGTGCCGATCGAGAACTCCGTCGAGGGCGCCGTCACCGCGACCAACGACGAACTGGCCGCCGGCACCCCGCTGATGATCTACCGCGAGGTGCTGCTGCCGATCTCCTTCGCGCTGCTGGTGCGGCCCGGGACCGGGCTGGCCGACATCAAGACCGTCACCAGTCACCCGGTGGCCCAGCCGCAGGTCCGCCGCTGGCTGGCCGCCAACCTGCCGGACGCCCGCTGGGAGTCCTCGGCCTCCAACGCCGACGGCGCCCGGCTGGTCGCCGAGGAGCGCTTCGACGGCGCGTTCGCGGGCGAGTTCGCGGCGCCGATCTACGGGCTGGACCCGCTGGTCAAGGACATCGCCGACGCGCAGAACGCGACCACCCGCTTCATCCTGGTGGGCCGGCCCGGGCGGGTCTCCTCACCGACCGGCGCGGACAAGACCTCGATGGTGGTCTGGCTGCCGGACGACCACCCGGGCGCGCTGCTGGAGCTGCTCCAGGAGTTCGCGGTGCGCGGGGTCAACCTGATGCGGATCGAGTCCCGGCCGACCGGCGAGGGGCTCGGCAGCTACTGCTTCCTGATCGACTGCGAGGGCCACCTCGCCGACCGCCGGGTGAGCGAGGCGCTGATGGGCCTCAAGCGGATCTGTCCGCAGGTGCGCTTCCTCGGCTCCTATCCGCGCGCCGACCGGCAGGGCTCCAAGCACCAGCGGCCGGGCACCTCCGACGCCGACTTCACCGAGGCGGCCGACTGGCTCTCCCGCTGCCTCGACGGGCGCGGCGACATCTGAGACCGGGCGACCGGGGCCCGGCGGCGGGGCGGGGCGGGCGGGTTGCGGCATCCGGGTGACCTGGGGGTCCGGGACATTTGATCGCCGGCTTTCGTTTTCCTGTTCTTTCTTGACTGTTTTCGACAGTGCCCGAAAGCGGGGGCGGGTGACCGCACCCGTCGTCCACAGGCACCCGGCCGGCGGAACCGGCTGTCCACAGGCCCGGCGGCTGTCCACAGCCGAAAGTTATCCACAGACCTGGGGACGAGTCGACAAACCGGTATAGCCACTGCCCGTTTCGGTCGGAACATCGGCAAGCGGCGTAGAGATGACTAATCGGACCAGAGTCACCCGTGTGCCAGCAAATCACCCGTCCGAGTGCATCAATTCCCTCACCCGGGAAGGTCGAATGAGGTTTGAAACCTCAATTCCTTGGTCGCGCGCGCCATCCTCACCCGGACCCCGTTCATCCACAGCCCACCGGCTCCCCCTGTGGATAACTGGCCCCCGGGCGATTGCCCACAGGAGTTATCCACAGGCTCGGGCGAGTTATCCCCAGGGCAAAACCCCTACCGGTGGACGGGCGCCCGCCCGGTAGGCTTGGGCCCGTGATTGACCTTCGCCTGCTCCGTGAGGACCCTGACCGAGTGCGCGCCTCGCAGCGCGTCCGTGGCGAGGACGTCGACCTGGTCGACGCCCTCCTCTCCGCCGACGAACGGCGGCGGTCCTCGGGCAGTCGCTTCGACGAGCTCCGAAACGAGCAGAAGACGCTCGGCAAGCAGGTCGCCAAGGCCCAGGGCGAGGAGAAGACCGCCCTGCTGCAGCGCACCAAGGCGCTCGCCGAGGAGGTCAAGGCCGCCGACGCCGAACAGGGCGTGGCCAAGGAGGAGGCCGAGCGCCTGCTCCGCTCGCTGGCGAACCTCATCGACCCGGCCGCACCGGTCGGCGGCGAGGAGGACTTCGTCACGCTGGAGGAGATCGGCACTCCGCGCGACTTCGCCGCCGAGGGCTTCGAGCCCCGTGACCACGTCGAGCTGGGGCAGATCCTCGGCGCGATCGACACCGAGCGCGGCGCCAAGGTCGCCGGCGCTCGCTCCTACTACCTGACCGGTGTCGGCGCGCTGCTGGAGCTCGCCCTGGTCAACATGGCGATCACCCAGGCCACCGCGGCCGGCTTCACCCCGATGATCACCCCGGCGCTGGTCCGCCCGGCCGCCATGGACGGCACCGGCTTCCTCGGCCAGGCCGCCGAGAACGTCTACTTCCTCGAAGAGGAGGAGCGCTACCTCGTCGGCACCAGCGAGGTCCCGCTCGCGGCGTACCACATGGACGAGATCATCGACGCGGACAAGCTGCCGCTGCGCTACGCCGGCTACTCGTCCTGCTTCCGCCGCGAGGCCGGCACCTACGGCAAGGACACCCGCGGCATCATCCGCGTCCACCAGTTCGAGAAGGTGGAGATGTTCGTCTTCACCACGCCCGAGGACGCCGAGCACGAGCACCGCCGCCTGCTCCAGTGGGAGAAGGACTTCCTGAACGCCCTGGAGCTGCCGTACCGGGTCATCGACGTCGCCTCGGGCGACCTCGGCTCCTCGGCCGCGCGCAAGTTCGACATCGAGGCGTGGATCCCGACCCAGGGCAAGTACCGCGAGGTCACCTCGACCTCCAACACCACCGAGTACCAGTCCCGCCGGCTCTCCATCCGGATGCGCGAGGAGGGCAAGGTCCGCCCGCTGGCCACGCTGAACGGCACCCTGGTCGCCGTCCCGCGCACCATCGTGGCGATCCTGGAGAACCACCAGCAGGCCGACGGCTCGGTGGTGGTCCCGGAGGCGCTGCGGCCGTTCCTCGGCGGGCGTTCCGTCCTGCCCCCGGTGAAGTAACGCCCACCGAGCCACCGCACCACCGCCCGAAAGCAACTCCCGGGAGACGCAAGGCCCATGAGCACCACCAGCCCCAGCCCCGTCTCCCCCGGCGCCGGTGGCGACCTGCCCTTCCGGCTGGTCGCCACCGACCTCGACGGCACCCTGCTGACCAGCGAGGAGACCGTCTCCGCGCGCACCCGCGCCGCGCTGGCCACGGCCACCGGCGCCGGAGCGGTGCACATCATCGTCACCGGCCGCTCGGCCGCCTGGGCCCGGCCGGTCTTCGACGAGATCGGCTACCGGGGCATAGCGGTCTGCGGCCAGGGCGCCCAGGTCTACGACGCGGGCGCGCACAAGCTGCTCACCTCGCTCACCCTGGACCGCCGGCTGGCCGCGCTGGCCGTCGCCAAGATCGAGGCGGAGACCGGCCCGCTGGCCGTCGCCGCCAACCAGGACGGCCTGGACGGCGACGTCCTGGCCGGCCCCGGCTACGAACTGCTGATCGGCTCCGACCTGCCGGTGGTCCGGGTCGACAAGGGCGAGCTGTTCGCCTCCCCGCTCAGCAAGCTGTACATCCAGCACCGCGGTCTGACCGACGACGCCCTCGCCGAGACCGCCCGACGGGTCGCGGGCGACCTGGTCGGCGTCGTCATGGCGGGCGCCGGCATCGTCGAGCTGCTGCCGCTGGGCCTCTCCAAGGCCACCGGCCTGGCGGTCGCCGCCCGCCGGCTGGGCCTGCGCGCCGCCGACACCGTCGCCTTCGGCGACATGCCCAATGACGTGCCGATGTTCGGCTGGGCCGCGCACGGCGTCGCGATGGCCAACGCGCACGCGGAACTGCTCGCGGTGGCCGACGAGATCACCGTGGGCAACGACGAGGACGGTGTCGCCGTCGTCCTGGAGCGGCTCTACCCACAGCGGTGAACCCCGGGGCGGGGCTTCCGACGGCACCCGGATGCTGACCGTCACAGAAAGAGTTTGTATGCTCCGCTGAAGCTCCGCGTCTCCCGGTGCGGTGCTCCTGTGCGGTTGTCCCGGCCGACCCGGGCCGTACCCGCCGGACACGTACAGGATTGCTGCTTACGCCGCTGAGAGGTACGCGCATGTCAGGCCAGAGGGACGAGAGCACGTCGGGGGCGGAAGGGCGGCGGCGCGCCGCGAACGCCCCGCGCGGCGCCGGCACCGCACGCTCCGGCGGGACCCCTCGGGCCGGCAGCGGCTCGCGCGGCGGGGTCGGCACCGAACAGCCGGCCGACGCCGCCGGGCGGGTCCCCGCGCCCCGGCCGGGCGGCCGGGCGGAGGCCCGGCGGGCCGCGCAGGGCAAGAGCGGCCGCGGCAAGGGCTCCGACGACGGGAAGACCGACGGCACCGCGACCGGCGGCCGGGCGGCCGCCCGCAACAGCCGCAAGCCCAAGCGGAACGTGAAGAAGATCGTGGCCTGGTCGGTGGCCGGCGCCCTGGTGGTGCTGGCGGGCACCGGCGGCGCGATCTACTACAAGCTGAACGGCAACATCAAGTCCTTCGACCCGGACGCGATCTCCACCGACCGCCCCCCGGAGGCGGTCGCCGACGCCAACGGCAACAAGCCGGTCAACATCCTGCTGATCGGCTCGGACTCGCGGGCCGGCGGCAACAGCGACCTCGGCGGCGGCAACGAGGGCGGTGCCCGCTCGGACACCACGATCCTGTTGCACGTCTACGCGGACCACAAGCACGCGGTGGGCATCTCGATCCCGCGCGACGCCCTGGTGACCATCCCGGCGTGCAAGCTGCCGAACGGGAAGTGGACCAAGGAGTCGCCCGGGCAGATGTTCAACTCGGCGTTCTCGGTGGGCAACAGCGAGAGCGGCAACCCGGCCTGCACCCAGAACACGGTGGAGAAGCTCACCGGCATCCGGGTGGACCACACCATCGAAGTGAACTTCGAGGGCTTCGCGGCGATGACCGAGGCGGTCGGCGGCGTCGACGTCTGCCTGCCGAACGACATCTACGAGGGCCACCTCAACCCCAACCTGGGCAAGAAGGGCAAGATCGTCCTGCCCAAGGGGAAGCAGAAGCTCGCCGGCCAGAAGGCGCTGGACTACGTCCGGCTGCGGCACGGCATCGGCGACGAGTCCGACGTCGGCCGGATGAAGCGCCAGCAGGCCTTCCTGGCCTCGCTGATGGCCAAGGTGAAGGGCGAGGGCCTGAGCCCGACCACGCTGCTGCCGCTGGCCGACGCCGCCACCAAGTCGATGACGGTCGACCCCGGGCTGGACTCGGCCAAGAAGCTGATGGACTTCGCGCTGTCGATGAAGAACATCGACCTGCACGACGTCAAGTTCCTCACCACGCCGTGGCGCTACAACGGCCCCCGGATCGACCTGGTGCACCCGGCCGTCGACAACCTCTGGAAGACCCTGCTGGCCGACCGCACCATCGACGGCGAGGACGCCACGGGCAAGCAGGAGGACGCCCCGCAGTCTCCGACCGCCGCCCCCGAGACCACCACCCCGGCCGCGCCCTCGCCGGCCGCCGTGGACGGGCCGGTGAAGGTCGCGGTCTACAACGGCACCACCGCCGCCGGGCTGGCCGCCAAGGCCGCCGAGACGCTCAAGACCGCCAAGGTCACCGTCACCGGCGTCAGCACCGCCAAGAACACCGCCAAGGCGACCACCACGGTGGAGTACGGCACCGGCCAGAAGGCCAACGCGGAGAAGGTCGCGGCGCTGTTCCCGGGGGCCGTCCTGACGCCCACCTCGGCCGCCGGCATCAGCCTCGTCCTCGGCAAGGACTACGCCGCGGCCAACGCCACCGCGACCACCACCGCCCCCAACGTGCCGGCCCCGCTGCCCACCGAGGTGGTCAAGGAGGCCCGCTCGGCCGACGACGACATCTGCGACAACGTCTCCTACGGCTAGGGCGTGTTTGCAAAGTCCCGCCAGGTCCGACGCGACTTTGCAAACACGCCCTGGTCGCCGCCCCTACCGCCGCCGGCCCCCGGCCACCGGGGC